>NZ_JANIAG010000018.1:0-52455 GCF_028682155.1 Pseudomonas sp. 39004 | reverse complement strand
CTGAGCGACTTCCTCGACCCGAACGACCACAGCCGCACCATCGAAGGCCTGCCAGCGCCGCGCCGGGCGACGCTGGTAGCGCGCAAATAAAAAAGGCGCCCTACGGGCGCCCGAACATCCCTGCGACGAGGAGCGATGGCGCCGCAGGTGGGTAAAGTCAGTCCTTGGCCACCTCGCGGGCCTTTTGCTGCGCTGTGCGCTCCCGTTCCACCACGGCCTGTTGTTTGTCACCGTGCAGGCGCTGCTGGTCCTGACGGAACGCTTCCCAGAACTGCCGGGAACGCTCGGCGCCGCCTTCGGCATAGGCGCTGACGCTGCCAAAGGCCAGGGTTGCCAACAGCAGGTATTTGATCAGGTTCATCGTGCTTGCCTCGTGATAACCGTTCAGATGGGGCCATCCTAGCGAGGCGTAGCTAACGCCAAGGTGAGGCGGGCATTACAGTCCTGCAATCTGGCCGGGTGCCCCCCTGCCAGGCAGCGGCATGACGCGCGGATTACAAATCCGTTATCCAGGCAATTCCCCCTCTCTCATGCCGTAACATCCTGCCGCTTGACCCTGATGTCACTACAGGGTCGAGAATCGCCCCCTTTTCACCACTGCGAGCCCCCTATGCGCCTACTGATCATCGAGGACGAGCTGCGTACCGCCGATTACCTGCTGCAAGGCCTGCGCGAGAACGGCTACGTGGTCGACTGTGCCCATACCGGCACCGACGGCCTGCACCTGGCCCGCCAGCAGGCCTATGACCTGGTCATCCTCGACGTCAATTTGCCCGAGCTCGATGGCTGGACCGTACTGCAGCGTCTGCGCGCCGAATCCGCCACGCGCATCATGATGCTGACCGCCCACGGCCGCCTGGCCGACCGGGTCAAAGGGCTGGACCTGGGCGCCGATGACTACTTGCTCAAGCCCTTCGAATTCCCCGAGCTGCTGGCGCGAATCCGCAGCCTGCTGCGCCGCAACGACCAGCAACTGCAACCCAGCACCCTGCGCGTGGCCGACCTAGAGCTGGACCCTGGCCGCCATCGTGCTTACCGCGCAGGGCAGCGCATCGACCTGACCGCCAAGGAGTTCGCCTTGCTGCACCTGCTGATGCGCCAGACCGGCGAGGTGCTGTCACGCACGCAAATCATCTCGTTGGTGTGGGACATGAACTTCGACTGTGACACCAATGTGGTCGAAGTCTCGATCCGCCGCCTGCGGGCGAAGATCGACGACCCCTTCGATGACAAGCTGATCCACACCTTGCGCGGCGTCGGCTACGTACTCGAGGCACGGTTTTGAAGAATGCCAGCCTGTCGCTGCGCCTGGGCCTGAGCGTCACGCTGATGGGGGCGGTGCTGGTGCTGCTGTTGGCCTGCCTGGCCGTGGTTGCCCTGGATCACGAACTGGACAGCCGCGCGCGCAAAGACCTGGCGCGCAAGATGCTGCAGGTCGAGCACAACCTGAGGGTCGACCTGCGCAGCGAAGACCTGGGCAGCCGCGCCCACCCTCTGCTTGACCTGGTGATGGGGCACGACAACCTCAGCCTCAGCGTGCTGGCCCTCGAAGGCCGCCATCCGCACCTGCTCAGCCTGGGGCCGGCACTGGAGTCGCGCGTGGGCGAACTGCAGACTGGTGCGCGCCTGGCCTTCCACGAATGGCGCGACAGCCGTGGCAAGCAGATGCTGACTGCGACACGTCAGATGCGCTTGCGCGACGACACCCCGGTACGGGTGATGATGTCGCTCGACCGCGCCGACGACAACGCACTGCTTCAGGCTTACCTGCGTTCTACCGTGCTGGTC
This sequence comes from Pseudomonas sp. 39004, assembly GCF_028682155.1. NCBI lineage: Bacteria > Pseudomonadati > Pseudomonadota > Gammaproteobacteria > Pseudomonadales > Pseudomonadaceae > Pseudomonas > Pseudomonas sp. 39004. The sequence continues at coordinate 50,667 of NZ_JANIAG010000018.1, read as the reverse complement.
TTGCCTTTGCTGCTGATATTGATCGGCGCTGCTGCATGGTGGCTGGTGCAGCGCGGGCTGGCCCCCCTGCAGCACTTCCGGCGCATTGCCGGGCAGGTATCGGCCCAGGATCTGCAACACCGCTTGCCCGCTACCGGCCTGCCGCAGGAGTTGGCAGCGTTGGCCACAAGCATCAACGTGATGCTCGACCGCCTCGACCAGGGCGTGAGCCAGCTGTCGCAATTTTCCGACGACCTGGCCCATGAGCTGCGCACGCCCTTGAGCAACCTGATGGGCAAGGCCCAGGTTACCCTGAGCCGTGAGCGCGACAATGCCAATTACCGGGAAGTGCTGGAAGACAGTATCGAAGAGCTGACCCGGCTCAACCGCATCATCAACGACATGCTGTTTCTCGCCCAGGTCAGCCAGCCGCAGGCCCAGGTGGCGCTCAAGCCCCTGGCACTGGCGGATGAGACGGCACAGGTGGTCGAGCTGTTCGCCATCAGCGCCGAGTTCAAGGATATCGAACTGCGCATCCGTGGTTGGGGCACGGCATCGGGTGATCGGCTGATGTTCCAGCGTGCCTTGTCGAACCTGTTGAGCAATGCCATTCGGCATGCGCTGCCAGGCAAACCCATAGAGCTGGGTATCGAGCGCCAGGGTGGCGATGTCAGGGTATGGGTTGAGAACCAGGGGGTGGGCATTGCCGCAGAGCATCAGCCGCAGTTGTTCGAGCGTTTTTACCGCGTGGGCGCCGGGCGTTCTCGGCTGGAGGGTGGCACTGGCCTGGGGCTGGCAATTGTGAAATCGATCATGCAATTGCATGGGGGGCGGGTTGAGGTCGTGAGCAGCCCGGCAGGGCCGACCCGGTTCAGTCTGATATTTCCGGGTTAGCGATGGCCCTGGCAATGTCGCCGCGCTCTGTGTAGGAGCGGCCTTGCCGGGGCGCTCCTACAAAGGCCCTATGATCAGCGCGACGCCGCTACGATCAGCGCCTTCATCTCCGCCACCGCCGCCTTGAAGCCGACGAACAGCGCATGGGCCACCAACGCATGGCCGATGTTCAGCTCATTGATGCCCTTGATCGCAGCAACCGCCTCGACGTTGTGATAATGCAGGCCGTGGCCGGCATTGACGATCAGCCCCTGGGCCACGCCAAAGGCCACACCGTCAGCGATGCGCTTGAGCTCTTCAGCCACTTCGGTCGGCGTCTGGGCATCGGCGTAACGGCCGGTGTGCAGTTCGATGGCCGGGGCGCCCACGCGGCGTGAAGCTTCGATCTGGCGCTCGTCGGCGTCGATGAACAGCGACACTTCGGCACCGGTGCGCGCCAGGCGCTCGACGGCGGCCTTAATCCGCGCCTCCTGCCCCGCCACGTCCAGGCCGCCTTCGGTGGTCAGCTCCTGACGGGTCTCGGGCACCAGGCAGATGTGTGCCGGGCGAATCTTCTCGGCGAACGCCATCATCTCTTCGGTAACGCCCATCTCGAAGTTCATGCGCGTCTGCAGCACATCCTTGAGCACCACCACGTCGCGTTCCTGAATATGCCGGCGGTCTTCGCGCAGGTGCACGGTGATGCCGTCGGCACCCGCCTCTTCGGCGTCCAGGGCAGCCTTGACCGGGTCAGGGTAACGCGTGCCCCGGGCCTGGCGCAGCGTCGCCACGTGGTCGATGTTTACGCCGAGAAGCATGCGGTTGCTGTGAGTCACGAAAGGCTCTCCTGAAGATTTAGCCACACAGCATACGACGGGATCAGCGCTTGCGAAACAGTTCCCGACTGACCAGTGGTTTAGGGCCCAGGTGAACAGCCAGTGCCTGGCGCATCAGCCGTTTGGCCGCAAGCAAGGCACCTGGGGCTTCCCAGTCTGCTTCAGCCAGGGCCAGCAGCTCGGCACCCTGGAACAGGCCGGGCTGCACTAACTCGACCCGCTCCAGCCCGGCATCCACGCGCAAACGATAACGCCCATCGGCATCGATCGGCGTCTCGTTGACGTCATGCTGCAACGAAAACGCATAGCCGAGTTCGTCCAGCAGGCGCCATTCGAAGGAACGCAGCAGCGGCTCCAGTGGGCGCCCGGCGGCCAAGGCCTGCAAGGTCAGGGTGTAGTGTTCGAACAGCGCCGGGTGTGGGGCTTCGGCCGGCAGCAAACGCATGAGCAGCTCGTTGAGGTACAGCCCGCTGAACAGTGCATCGCCATGCAGCCAGGCGGCGATACCGAGGGCATCCAGGCGGCCGACATTCTTCAGCTCACCGCGCCCGCGCAGCTCCACCTCCAGCGGCACGAACGGCCGTACCAGGCTGCCCCCTTTGCCTCGCGCCCGGCGCAGCACGGCCCGCACTCGACCTTGCGGCGTGAGGAAGTCCACCAGTGCGCTGGTTTCCTTGTAGGCACGACTGTGCAGCACATAGGCCGGCTGGCCGACTGGTTGTTCCATGGGGAGTGGCCCGAAAGCAGAGCGGCCCGGAGAGATCCGGGCCGCTGGAGGGGTTACAGGTCGCCGTAGCCCAGCGAGCGCAGGGCGCGCTCATCGTCGGACCAGCCGCCCTTGACCTTGACCCAGAGGTTGAGCATGACCTTGGCGTCGAACAGCACTTCCATATCTTTGCGCGCATCGGAGCCAATGCGTTTGATACGCTCGCCCTTGTCACCGATGATGATCTTCTTCTGGCCATCACGTTCGACCAGGATCAGCGCATGGATGTGCAACACATGCCCCTGCTGCTTGAACTCTTCGATTTCCACGGTGATCTGGTACGGCAGCTCCGCACCCAACTGACGCATGATCTTCTCGCGCACCAGCTCGGCCGCCAGGAAACGGCTGCTGCGGTCGGTGATCTGGTCTTCCGGGAAGAAATGCTCGTTCTCGGGCAAATGCTTGGCGATCAGCCCTTCCAGTGCCTCGAGGTTATGCCCCTGCTGGGCGGAGATCGGCACCACTTCCGCGTTCGGCAGTTGCTCCTGGAGCCATTGCAGGTGCGGGATCAGATCGGCTTTTTCTTCCAGACGATCGGTCTTGTTGACCGCCAGGATGACCGGGCCACTGACGTACTGCACGCGCTCGAGCACCAACTGGTCCTCGTCGGTCCAGCGGGTGCGGTCGACCACGAAGATCACCACATCGACGTCTTTCAGGGCAGCCGAAGCGTTACGGTTCATGTAACGGTTCAGGGCCTTGTCGTTGGCCTTGTGCATACCCGGCGTATCGACGTAGATCGCCTGCACATCACCTTCGGTCTTGATGCCGAGCATGTTGTGGCGGGTGGTCTGTGGCTTGCGCGAGGTGATCGCCAGCTTCTGGCCGAGGATGTGGTTGAGCAAGGTCGACTTGCCCACGTTGGGGCGGCCGACAATGGCCACGTAGCCGCAGCGGGTCGGATTGTTATCAGTCATTGCCATTCTCCACGCCCAGGGCGATCAGTGCAGCCGCGGCGGCGACTTGCTCGGCGATTCGCCGGCTCACACCCTGACCACGGCTCTTGTTGTTCAGCAGAACCACTTCGCATTCGACGAAGAAGGTCCGGCAGTGCGGTTCGCCCTGGATGTCCACCACCTCGTAACGCGGCAGCTCACAGCTGCGCGACTGCAGAAACTCCTGCAGGCGGGTCTTGGGGTCCTTGTTGGTGTCGACCAGGGTCAGGCTTTCGAACTCATCGGCCAGCCAGGCCAGCACACGCTCCCGAGCGGTCTGCATGTCCGCGTCCAGGTAGATGGCGCCAATCAGCGCCTCCAGGGCATCGGCCAGGATCGATTCACGGCGGAAACCGCCGCTTTTAAGCTCACCAGAACCCAGGCGCAGGTATTCGCCCAGGTCAAAGCCCCGGGCCAGACGGGCCAGGGTTTCACCCTTGACCAGGCGGGCACGCAAGCGCGACAGTTGGCCTTCGCGGGCCTGCGGAAAGCGCTCGAACAGCGCCTCGCCCGCCACGAAGTTGAGAATGGCGTCGCCAAGAAACTCCAGGCGCTCGTTATTGCGCCCGGCGTAGCTGCGATGGGTCAGGGCCAGAAGCATCTGGTCCTGATCCTTGAAAGTGTATCCGAGCTTTCGCTCCAGAGTGGCAAGGGAAGCAGTCATGCGGCCACCCGTTGGTTGTTCAACGCGTTGTTCAAATCAACATCCTGAAAGACTGTTTGGCTGTGGTCCGCCGCTGCACGCGACGCATCTCTCGATCCCTGAGAACACAGCCTATGTCAGAAATGCATTCGGCGCTGTCTGCTGGACAGCGCCGAAGGGTATCAATGGATCAGGCCGACCCGCGACAGGTTGGGCAGGTGGCTGAGCTTGGGCTCTGGCCAGCTCATCCAGACCGCGAAGGCCTTGCCGACAATGTTCCGGTCCGGAACCATGCCGTGCAGTTCCTTGGGAATGTTCGGATCATCCCAGTAGCGGCTATCGTTGGAGTTGTCGCGGTTGTCGCCCATCATGAAGTAGTGGCCGGCCGGTACGGTCCATTGCTGGTCCGGCGGCATGCGATAACGGCTCATCTCCTTGCGGATCAGGTGCTCGGCCTCGCCCAGCTTCTCCTTGTACAGCTCGGCGCTGCCCAAGGTGCCCGGCTCGGTGCCCACCAGTTGCTCGGCAATCGGCTGACCATTGACGTACAACCGCTTGTCATTGGTGTAGCGGATCTGGTCGCCCGGCAGGCCGACCACACGCTTGATGTAGTTGACGTTCGGGTCGCTTGGGTAGCGGAACACCATCACATCACCGCGTTGCGGGTCACCCACCTCGATGACCTTCTTGTCGATCACCGGCAGGCGAATGCCATAGGAGAACTTGTTCACCAGGATGAAGTCGCCCACTTCCAGGGTCGGTTTCATCGACCCCGAAGGGATCTGGAACGGCTCGACCAGAAACGAGCGCAGCACCAGCACGATGAACAGCACCGGGAAGAACGACTTGCCGTACTCGACCAGCAGCGGCTCCTTGTTCAGGCGCTCGACTACCGCCATCTCGGGCTGGCGGACGCTGCCCTGATAATTGGCGATTGCCGTTCGCCGGCGCGGGGCCAGGAACAGCAGGTCGATCAAGCCCAACAGGCCGCAGACGGCTACGGCGATGACTAGCAACAGCGGGAAATTTAGCGACATAGGACCTAGCTATCCAACCTGAGCACGGCGAGGAAGGCTTCTTGTGGAATTTCCACGTTGCCGACCTGCTTCATGCGTTTCTTACCGGCCTTCTGCTTCTCCAGCAGTTTCTTCTTACGGCTGACGTCACCACCGTAGCACTTGGCCAGTACGTTCTTTCTGAGCGCCTTGACAGTTGTCCGCGCGATGATCTGGCCGCCGATGGCTGCCTGGATCGCCACATCGAACATCTGCCGAGGGATCAGTTCCTTCATCTTCTCGGTCAACGCACGGCCTTTGTAGGCCGCGTTGTCGCGGTGCACGATCAGGGCCAGGGCATCGACCTTGTCGCCGTTGATCAGTACATCCAGCTTGACCAGGTTGGCCGACTGGTAGCGATCGAAATGATAGTCCAGCGAAGCGTATCCGCGACTGGTCGACTTGAGGCGGTCGAAGAAGTCCAGCACCACCTCGTTCATCGGCATGTCGTAACGCACCTGCACCTGGCTGCCGAGGAACTGCATGTCGCGCTGTACGCCACGCTTCTCGATGCACAGGGTGATGACGTTGCCCAGGTGCTCCTGCGGCACCAGGATGGTCGCGGTGACGATCGGCTCGCGGAAGTCGGTGACAGCCGAGACGTCCGGCAGCTTCGACGGGTTGTCGACGATGATGGTTTCGCCGGTCTTGAGTTCGAGCTCGTAGATCACGCTAGGAGCGGTGGTGATCAGGTCCAGGTCGTACTCGCGCTCCAGGCGCTCCTGGATGATCTCCATGTGCAGCATGCCCAGGAAGCCGCAGCGGAAACCGAAGCCCAGGGCGTCGGAGCTTTCCGGCATGTACTGCAACGACGAATCGTTGAGGGTCAGTTTTTGCAGGGCGTCACGGAAGTCTTCGAAATCCTCGGAACTGACCGGGAACAGGCCGGCATAGACCTGTGGCTGGATCTTTTTGAAGCCTGCGAGCACTTCGACTTCCGGGGTCGAGGACAGGGTCAGGGTGTCACCGACCGGTGCACCGTGAATGTCTTTGATGCTGGCGATGATGAAGCCCACTTCACCGGCCTTGAGGTCGGCGGTCTGGGTGTGTTTCGGGGTAAAGACGCCGACGCTGTCGACCAGGTGCACCTTGCCGGTGGACTTGACCAGGATCTTGTCGCCCTTCTTGACCCGGCCTTGGCGCACGCGCACCAGCGAGACCACGCCCAGGTAGTTGTCGAACCAGGAGTCGATGATCAGCGCCTGCAGCGGCGCGTCGATCTCGCCCACGGGCGCGGGGATGGTGTGCACCAAGCGCTCGAGCACCTCGTCGACACCCATGCCGCTCTTGGCACTGCAGGCCACGGCGTCGGTGGCGTCGATGCCGATGATCTTCTCGATCTCGTCCTTGACGCGGTCCGGGTCAGCCTGGGGCAGGTCCATCTTGTTCAACACCGGCATGACCTCGAGGCCTTGCTCGATGGCGGTGTAGCAGTTGGCCACGGACTGGGCTTCGACGCCTTGGCCGGCGTCCACCACCAGCAGCGCGCCTTCACAGGCGGCCAGCGAGCGCGAGACTTCATAGGTGAAGTCGACGTGGCCGGGGGTGTCGATGAAGTTCAGCTGGTAGGTCTTGCCGTCTTGCGCCTTGTAGTGAAGCGTGACGCTGTGGGCCTTGATGGTGATCCCGCGTTCGCGCTCCAGGTCCATGGAGTCAAGGACCTGAGCTTCCATTTCGCGCGCAGACAGGCCACCGCACATCTGAATGAAACGGTCGGCCAGCGTCGACTTGCCATGGTCGATGTGGGCGATGATGGAGAAATTGCGGATATGACTCAAATCACTCACGGGTCAACACTCGAAAAGGCTGCGAGCCGGGACGCCCGCCGAAAAATAGCCGGGAATTGTACCTCAAGCAGCAGGGATATGGGAGATTCCTGATCGGCTGTCTGAATGGGCCCTGTCGCTGGCAAGCCGGTACCCAAAGCGACAGCAACACGCCTGAAACCAGCGGAGTACCCGTGAAAGCCGGCTTGCCGGCGGTAGGTACAGCACATGACCCACGCCTATTTCATGAAAAAGGGCAGCCCTGGCTGCCCTTTTCCTACCCGATGGCCAGCTTATTCAGCCAGCTTGAAGGTAATGAAGCTTGCACGCCCCTGACGCAGCACGCGCATGGACACCGAACGGTTCTTCGGCAAGTCCTTGGCAATCTCGGTGAATTCCTTGGCCGAGCCGATTGCCTGGTTGTTCAGGTGGCTGATGACGTCACCCGGGCGCAGGCCGATCAACGCTGCCGGGCCATCCTGAACTTCCTTGATGACCACGCCGCCCTTGAGCTCCAGAGCTTTCTTCTGCTCGGCGCTAAGGTCGGCGACGGAAACACCCAGCCGGTTGCTGCTGCGCTCGGCACTGCCTTCAGCGCCTGTACCGATGTCGGCGTCATCGTCCGGCAGTGCGCCGACGCTGACGTCCAGATTCTGACGCTTGCCGTTGCGAATGATCTCGAGCTTGGCCTTGTCGCCATCCTTGAGGCTGCCGACCAGGTGCGGCAGGTCGGCCGACATGACGATCGGCTGGCCGTTCATGCTCAGAATCACATCACCCACCTGCAGGCCACCCTTGGCTGCCGGGCCGTCTTCCAGCACCTGGGCTACCAGGGCACCGGCCGGCTTGTCGAGGCCAAAGGATTCAGCCAGGTCCTTGTTGACCTCCTGAATGACCACGCCCAGCCAGCCACGGCTGACCTTGCCGTCTTTTTTCAGCTGGTTGGAGACGTCGATGGCCACATCGATCGGGATAGCAAACGACAGGCCCATGAAACCGCCAGAGCGGGTGAAGATCTGCGAGTTGATACCCACGACCTCGCCATTCATGTTGAACAGCGGGCCGCCGGAGTTACCCGGGTTGATGGCCACGTCAGTCTGGATGAACGGCACATAGGTATCGTTTGGCAGCGTGCGCCCCTTGGCGCTGACGATGCCTTTGGTCACCGAGTGGTCGAAGCCGAACGGCGAACCGATGGCCAGCACCCACTCGCCTACCTTGAGCTTCTCGGAGTCACCCAGCTTGACGGTCGGCAGGTTCTTGCCTTCGACCTTGAGCAGCGCAACGTCGGTGCGCGGGTCGGTGCCGACCAGCTTGGCCTGCAGTTCGCTGCGGTCCGACAGGCGGACGATGATCTCGTCGGCGTCGGCCACCACATGGTTGTTGGTCAGCACGTAGCCATCGCTGGAAATGATGAAGCCCGAGCCCAGCGACTGCGCTTCGCGCTGGCGATCACCACGCGGCGAGCGGGGTTGCTGCGGCATGTTGCGCTCGAAGAACTCGCGGAACATCGGCGGCAAGCCTTCGAGGTCCGGCATCTGCCCTGCGGCGATGCGGCGGTCCGGCAACTTCTGCTTGGTACTGATGTTGACCACGGCCGGCGAGGCCTGCTCGACCAGCGTGGTGAAGTCCGGCAGGGCTTCCTCGGCCTGGGCGGTGAGCACCTGGCCGAGCATCAGCACGGCGGCGAACATCGATAGGTAGGGTTTCAAGCGTGGTATTGACATACGGCTCCCGTCACAACGAGCGTGGTTAGCGTAAGGCCCCTGCACAAGCAGGAAAGGCCAGGCTCCAAGAAGCCTGACCTATAGAAAATTTGCCGAAAGAATGCAAATGACAATGCTTAAATTTCATTTCAGAGGCAGGTCTCTCACGCCATAAACCGCCTGAAAAAAGCACGCCATCATTGCCGCGCCTGGGCATCCTGAGCCCGCATCGACAGCGCAATGCGCTCTGCGGTACCCAGGGGTATTTCACCTACCACGGTGACCAGGACCTTGCCTTTGGGGGTATTGAGACGGCGCGATACCGCTACGGTCGGGCCCAACTGGACGCGCGTGTCGATGCCAGAGTTGTCGTTGACCGGTTCGACGAATACCGATACACGAGCCAGGCCATCGTCATACATCAAGCTGGTGACCGAGCTGTTGCGGGCTGGGTCGCGGCGTACCGAGCTGTTGACCAGCTCGAAACCCGGCGGCAGCCAGTCCGAACGCCAGCCAGCGACCGCTTCTTGCGTGGTTGTGGCGCGATGCTCCACCGGCTTGCAGGCGGCACTGGCGCGCAAGTCTTCATCGGCAGGCAGGTCATCGGTATCCAGGCGGGTCATCTGGAAGCGCTCGAGCAACTGGCCTTTGTCGTTGAGCATCAACGAGCGCAGGGGCAAGCCGGTACGGCGGTCCAGATGCAATTCGAAAGCGTAACGGTGCTGGTCGCGCGGGGTGAGCGTGACGATCACCGCATCGCGCCCAGCGACACGAGACTTGCCCGCCAGGCTAAGGTCATACCAGCCCATCAACTTGAGTGGATCGAGCACACGCGGCGCGGCATCGGGCGGCGTCTTCACGCCACTGACCAAGGCACCACTGACGCATTCCACCTTGCCGTCCACGCGCACGATTTCCTGGGCGGCGCCGTCGAGCTGCAGAAGCCGCTCGCTGACCTTGCCGTCCTGAACCTTGTGCCAGATATCGTGGGAAGAAAAGCTGCCGTTGCGTTCGTAGACGAAAGAGCCTTGGTAGCTCTGCTTCTGCTCGGCCTGTGCCAGCTTGTTCAGCCACTCACTCGCCTCGGGCGAAGAGTTGGCCGCCAACGCTGGCACCGTCATGCAGCTGCCTATCAGCAGCGACAAGAGAGGTAGCGCGCGCATGATCCTCCTTACTTAACGGGGTTATCCAGGCTAGCGGCGCGGGCGTAAGGCAGAGCGGTTTCGTTGCCCTTGAGCGCGGATTCCTGGGCATGCTGGCGCAGGTAGCCTGGCAGACGCTGATCCCAGCCGGCCTGGTTCTGCAGCACGCCGTTAGCCATCGGCCCGGTCGGTTGCTCACTGCTTTCACTATAGCCTGCCAATACAGCCGGGCCCTGAGTTTGTGGCACGCTCAGCCCCTGCTGTGCAGGTTGCTGGGAAGCCAGCTCGGCACCGGTGATCTCGTCCTGGTTGTACATGCGTACACCCGCCAGCACTGCGATCGTCACCGAGGCGGCAACTGCCAGCCGGCCGATGCTGCGCAATGGGCCCTTCTTGACCTTGGCCGGTACCGCTTCGTCGGCCAATGCTGCAGACACCGCCGAGGCGATATCGAGGTTTGGCAGCAGCAGTTCCTTGTGCATCGCTGCGCGGGCTACCTGGTAACGCGACCAGGTGGCCCGGGTTTCGGCATCGTCGACGGCACTCAGTACCCGACGTAATTCCAGTTCGTCCGCTTCGTTATCCATTACCGCGGACAGCGATTCCTGCAACGCTTCACGACTCATGGCGGTTCCTCTCTTGGCTGTAGCCGCTGTCTCAGGTTTCCTGCAACAACGGCTGCAGGGCTTTATCTATGGCCTCCCGAGCGCGGAAGATTCGAGAGCGCACGGTACCCACCGGACATTGCATGACACTGGCAATGTCTTCGTAACTCAGTCCGTCGAACTCACGCAGGGTCAACGCCGTGCGCAGGTCTTCGGGCAGTTGCTGGATGGTGCGATGGACAGTGCCTTCGATTTCATCCCGCAACAACGAGCGCTCTGGGGACTCGAGATCCTTGAGACCATGATCGCCGTCGTAAAACTCCGCATCCTCGGAGCTGACATCGCTGTCTGGTGGCCGTCTTCCACGGGACACCAGGTAGTTCTTCGCCGTGTTGATGGCGATGCGGTACAGCCAGGTATAAAACGCACTGTCTCCGCGGAAATTGCCAAGCGCACGGTAGGCCTTGATAAAGGCTTCCTGCGCCACATCCTGGGCCTCGTGGGTATCGTGAACGAACCGCACGATCAACCCGAGAATCTTGTGCTGATACTTCAGCACCAACAGATCGAACGCTCGCCTGTCTCCACGCTGTACGCGCTCGACAAGCTGCTGATCCTCTTCCTGGGTTAGCATGAACACTCCTCAGTGAACTCGAAGGAGCGCTGCAACAGCCATCGTTCAGGCTTGCAAACATAGACTCGGGCTTTGCGCAAAAGTTCTCCCCTCCAAGCAAGTTTCCTGCAGCCCTTGGTCGGCTCGCACGGAAGACGCGGCGCGGACACGGCCGGCAACGTCGATAATCAGGTTTCGAATACGCAGGTGTCAGCCCGGATAGAGCTGCTGCCCTGCGTCGCCGCGGCAATATGTGGCGTACGGGCAGCCTTCATAGGATTTCCGGCCATGCCGGAAAGTTCCCACAAAGGTTACCGCAAGCTGGCAAGTGGCATGGAAATTGGCCACCCGGGGCTGCTATAAAGGCAACCCGGCCTGGTTTAACGATAGTTTCACAATGCCATCGGCGCGTGACTATTGTGCCGCGCCCCTTCCGTAGATTACTAGTGTCCCGACATGAGCCAACAATTCCAACATGATGTCCTGGTGATCGGCAGCGGTGCCGCCGGTCTCAGCCTGGCACTGAACCTTCCCAGCCACCTGCGCGTCGCCGTGCTCAGCAAGGGCGACCTGGCCAATGGCTCGACCTTCTGGGCCCAAGGTGGCGTCGCCGCGGTGCTGGACGACACCGACACCGTCCAGTCGCATGTCGAGGATACCCTCAATGCCGGCGGCGGTCTGTGCCATGAAGACGCCGTGCGCTTCACCGTCGAGCACAGCCGCGAAGCCATCCAATGGCTGATTGAGCAAGGCGTGCCCTTTACCCGGGACGAGCAGCACGGCGTCGACGATGGGGGCTTCGAGTTCCACCTGACCCGCGAAGGCGGCCACAGCCACCGGCGCATCATCCACGCCGCCGATGCCACCGGCGCCGCGATCTTCACCACCCTGCTGGCCCAGGCCCGGAAACGCCCGAATATCGAGTTGCTGGAGCAGCGCGTGGCGGTCGACCTGATTACCGAGCGCCGCCTGGGCCTGCCCGGCGAGCGCTGCCTGGGGGCGTATGTGCTTAACCGCAACAGCGGGGAAGTGGACACCTTTGGTGCGCGCTTCACCGTGCTGGCCACCGGTGGCGCGGCCAAGGTCTACCTGTATACCAGCAACCCGGACGGCGCCTGCGGCGACGGTATCGCCATGGCCTGGCGGGCCGGCTGCCGGGTGGCCAACCTTGAATTCAACCAGTTTCACCCGACCTGCCTGTACCACCCCCAGGCCAAGAGCTTTTTGGTCACCGAAGCCCTGCGCGGCGAAGGCGCCCTGTTGCGCCTGCCCAACGGCGAGCGGTTCATGCCGCGTTTCGACCCACGCGAAGAACTGGCCCCGCGCGACATCGTGGCCCGCGCCATCGACCACGAGATGAAGCGCCTGGGCGTGGACTGCGTGTACCTGGACATCACCCACAAGCCGGCAGAGTTCATCAAGGGCCACTTCCCTACCGTGTACGAGCGCTGCCTGACGTTCGGCATCGACATCACCCGCCAGCCTATCCCTGTGGTACCGGCGGCCCACTATACGTGCGGCGGGGTGGTGGTCGACGACCGCGGCCATACCGACGTGCCGGGGCTGTATGCCATCGGCGAGACCAGCTTCACCGGCTTGCATGGCGCCAACCGGATGGCCAGCAATTCGCTGCTCGAGTGCTTCGTCTATGGCCGCGCGGCTGCCGCAGACATCCAGGCGCACCTGGACCAGATCGAAATGCCCAAAGCCCTGCCCGGCTGGGATGCAAGCCAGGTCACCGACTCAGACGAGGACGTGATCATCGCGCACAACTGGGACGAGCTGCGCCGCTTCATGTGGGACTATGTCGGCATCGTGCGCACCAGCAAACGCCTGCAGCGTGCCGAACACCGCGTCCGCCTGCTGCTTGATGAAATCGACGAGTTCTACAGCAACTACAAGGTCAGCCGCGACCTGATCGAGTTGCGCAACCTGGCCCAGGTGGCGGAGCTGATGATTCGTTCGGCGATGCAGCGCAAGGAAAGCCGTGGCTTGCATTACACGCTGGATTATCCAGGGATGCTGGACGAGGCGAAGGACACCATCCTCAGCCCGTTTTGAAAACCGCGCTGGCCTTTTCGCGGGTAGCCCCGCGATAAGGCCAGCGCCGTTTCGAGCTATACCTGGCTTGCCTGCCCCCACCTGCGCCGGCTGAATTTCAGCCGTACCCGCAACCGCCGGTGCTCATCAGCCCCCAGCGCATCCGTTGGTATGCATTGGCTTTCCCCCAGCCAGTACCCCTCCCGCACAAAGCGCAGCACCACCAGCCCCGGCACCGCCACGCTATCGCGGCACAACCGCACCGGCTGCCAGCCTCGGGCACGGCTCAACACCTGCCAGCCACGCACATCACGGCGCACGCCCACAACGGCATGATCATGCGTCAACAGAATACGTCGGGGGATGGCCCAACTGGCGTGGGCAATGCAGGCAGCAGCAACAGCAAGGGACAGCCACCAGGGCAACGCACTCACCCACACGGTAAGCAGCGCCAGCACCTGGCAACTCAGGTAGGCCGTCAGCAGCAGGCGCGAGCCCTGCCAACAGCTCTGGAAAAACTCACTTGGGCTGGACACGATCCAGGATGATGCGGACCATGCGCTGCAATTCCGGGTCTTCAGACTCGGTGCGCTCCATGAACCAGCCGAACATGTCCTGATCCTCGCAGCTCAACAGGCGCACATAGAGTTCACGGTCGGCTTCGTTGAGGGTGGCGTAGACTTCCTGGGTGAAAGGCACCAGCAGTACGTCCAGTTCCAGCATGCCGCGACGGCTGTGCCAGAAAAGCCGGTTGAGTTCAGTTTGTTCGACCATGGGGCCCTCCTCGAATGGCCCGCCAGTATACAGCCAGGCGAGCGAAGCGGCACAGGGCGTTGGTCTAGTCACCTACCTATTTTGTTACTGGCGTTCTATGATGGCCGCCAGTCTTTAAGCCACCGCGATGACCCATGGCCGATTCCGCTTTCTTCAGCCCTCTGTCCCACGAGGGCATCCTCGCCGTCCGCGGCTCCGACGCAGGCAAGTTCCTGCAGGGCCAGCTGACCTGCAACATCAACTACCTCAGCCAGGAACATGCCAGCCTCGGCGCCCGCTGCATGGTCAAGGGGCGCATGCAGTCGAGTTTTCGCATCGTGCCGGAAGGCAACGGTTACCTGCTGGCCATGGCCAGCGAACTGCTCGACGCGCAGCTGGCCGACCTGAAGAAGTACGCCGTGTTCTCCAAAGCCACCCTAAGCGACGAAAGCGCCGCCTGGGCACGCTTTGGCCTGCAGGGCGGCGATGCGGCGCTGCAGGCACTGGGTATGACGCCACCCACCGAAGCGGGCGCCACCGTGCGCCACGCGGGCCTGATCGCCATTGCCGTGTCGGTGGGCCGGGTTGAACTGTGGGCACCTGCCGAGCAAGCCAGTGCAGTGTCCGCAACACTTGCCGCAAGCTTGCCCGAAGGCAGCCTCAATGACTGGCTGCTGGGCCAGGTTCGCGCCGGCATCGGCCAGGTCATGGGCCCGACCCGCGAACTGTTCATCCCGCAGATGATCAACCTGCAGGCCGTCGACGGTGTCAGCTTCAAGAAGGGCTGCTACACCGGCCAGGAAATCGTCGCCCGCATGCAGTACCTGGGCAAGCTCAAGCGCCGTCAGTACCGCCTAGCACTCGACCAGCAGGCCATTCCCGCGCCAGGTGCCGAGATCTTCTCGCCAACCCATGGCTCGTCGGTCGGTGAAGTGGTCATTGCTGCCAGCACCGGTGAGGGCTGCGAGCTGCTCGCGGTGCTCAGCGCCGATGCGGTGAACGATGACAACCTGCACCTGGGCAGCCTGGAAGGGCCACGCCTGCACGTGCTGAGCCTGCCCTACGAACTGGACCGCGACCGGGAAATCCAGCGCTGACCAGCCTCTGCCCCGTCCGCATGGCGGGGCCGCACCACCACTGCGGTAGAGAAGTCCATGAACAAGCTGGCCGAGATGGTTCAAGCACAACTGCTTGAGGCCATCGAAAAGGATGACCTGGTCCTGCCCACCCTCCCCGAGGTTGCCTTGAGCATCCGCGAGGCGGCCGAGGACAGCGAGATCAGTGTGTCGGCCCTGAGCAAGGTGATCGGCCGCGACGCAGCCCTCTCGGCGCGGCTGATCAAGGTGGTCAACAGCCCACTGCTGCGTGCCGCGGTAGAGGTCACCGACCTGCACACTGCAATCACCCGCCTGGGCATCAACTACAGCTGCAACCTGGCCATCGGCCTGGTGATCGAGCAGATCTTCCATGCCCGCTCGCCTGCCGTTGAGCAAAAACTGCGCGAAATCTGGGCTAACAGCTTGGAAGTTGCAGGCATCAGCTATGAAATCAGCCGCCGTTATACCCACCTGAAACCAGACCAGGCCACCCTCGGTGGGCTGGTCAACCAGATCGGTGCGCTGCCGGTGCTGATCTACGCCGAGGAACACAACGAGCTGCTGTCCGACCCGGTCTGCCTGCATTACGTGATCGAGCAGATCCAGCCGGCGCTGGGCGACAAGATCCTCAAGGCATGGGAGTTTCCCGAGCAGTTGGTCAACCTGCCAAGCCAGGTTCAGGACCTTGACCGGCAGACCGACAAGGTCGATTACATCGACGTCGTGCAGATCGCCCGTTGCATCAGCCAGCGGGGGCGCAACCGGCCGTTGGCGGCGCTGCCGGCGTACCGCCACCTGGGGCTGCCGTTCGGCACCGAGCTTGAGGTGGAAGAGTTGCTTGAGGCGCGGAGCCTGTTGCGCTGAGGGCGCCGGGGCCCCCTTGAGGCCCCGCGGTTGCAGACTCAATCGGCGATAAAGCTCACTCGCACCCGCAAGCCGCCCTTTTGCCCATCGTGCAGGCTGATCTGCGCCAAGTGCGCGCGGCAGATCTCGCCGACAATGGCCAGCCCAAGCCCACTGCCCTGGGCACTGCGGCGGTAGAAGCGCTCGAACACCCGTTCGCGCTCCTCCTCGGGAATCCCCGGGCCATCATCCTCGACTTCCAGCACCGCCGGCGCCACCACCCGCAAGATCACGTTGCCACCGGCCGGGGTATGCGCCAGGGCGTTATCCACCAGGTTGCTCAACAGCTCGTTGAGCAAGGTCGGCTCGCCCTTGAGCCAGACAGGCGCCTCGGCCTCCAGGGCCAGCGCCACCCCGCGTTTGTGGGCCAGCGGCGCCATGGCCATGCCCAGTTCGCGGGCCAGTTGGCTAAGGTCCAGGCGCTGCGCGCCACCTTCGGCAATCGCCCTGGCACCATTCTCGACCCGCGCCAGAGACAACAACTGGTTGGCCAGGTGCGTCAGGCGGTCGGTGCCCTGGGCTGCGGACTCCAGGGTCTGGCGCCACTGCTCGGGCTCGGACGCACGCAAGCCCAACTCGACCCGTGCCTTGAGCGCCGCCAGGGGGGTGCGCAACTCGTGGGCGGCGTCGGCGATGAACTGCGCCTGGCGTTCGAACTGGCCGCGCAAGCGCTCGGTGAAATGGTTCAAGGCACGCACCAGCGGGCCCAGTTCGCGCTGCACCTGGACCACAGGCAAGGCCCGCAGGTCGTCGGGCTGACGCTCTTCCACGGCGGTGCGCAGGCGCTCCAGCGGGCGTAGCGCCGCACTGATGGCAAACCACACCATCACCAAGGCGCCCAGCGCCAGCATGCCCAGGCGCAGCAGGGTGTCGGCCATCAGCCCCCGCGCCATGCGCACGCGCGCTTCCTCGGTCTCGGCCACACGAATTTCCGCCATGCCGTTCATGTTCGGCTCGCTGACCGGCTTGAGCAGGCTGACCACACGCACGTCCTGGCCGAGGTAGGTCGCATTGTAGAAACGCGCCAGCGCCGGGTAGTCATCCGTGCGCGGCGTGCCCGGCGGCGGTGCTGGCAGGTTCTCGTAGCCGGAAATCAACCGCTGCTTGATGTCCAGTACCTGGTAGTAGATGCGCCCGGCACTGTCGTACGCGAACGTGTCCAGGGCCACGTAGGGCACATCCGCGCTCAACGAGCCATCGCGTTGCGACAAGCCTGCGGCGATGGTCCGCGCCGAGGCCAGCAAGGTCCGGTCGTACGCCGTGTCGGCGGCTTCGCGGCCGTTCCAGTAGGCGCTCAGGCCGCTGGCCAGCATCAGCACCACCAGCAGCAGTGCCAGGTTGCCCAGCAGCCGCCCACGCAGGCTGCCGTTGTCACGCATCGCGATGCTCGAGCAGGTAGCCCAGGCCACGGAAGGTCACGATGGCCACCGGGTGGCCGTCGAGTTTCTTGCGCAGGCGGTGGATATAGATTTCGATGGCATCGGGGCTGGCCTCCTCGTCCAGGCCAAACACCTGGGCGGCCAGTTGCTCCTTGCTCATGACCCGGCCTGGGCGTGCGATCAGCGCTTCGAGCACGCTCTGCTCACGTGAGGTCAGGGTCAGGTTGTCCTCGCCGAGGCTGAAGCGCCGGGTGTCCAGGTCGTACACCAACGGCCCGCAACGCTGCTGGCGCTCGCCACCGAGCACGCTACGGCGCAGCAAGGCCTTGACCCGTGCTTCCAGCTCGGTCAGCTCGAAGGGCTTGGCCAGGTAATCGTCAGCGCCCAGGTTCAGCCCGTGAACCCGGTCCTTGACGTCACTGCGCGCGGTCAGCATCAGCACCGGCAGGGTCTTGCCGCGCCCGCGCAGGCGCGCCAGCACCTCGAAGCCATCCATGCGCGGCAGCCCGACATCCAGCACGGCAACCGCATATTCCTCACTGGCCAGGGCCAGGTCGGCAGCCACGCCGTCATGCAGTACATCCACGGTCAAGCCGTGGCTTTTCAAGGCTTGGGCCACGCTTTCGGCCAGTTGCAGGTGGTCTTCGACCAACAGCACACGCATCGGATTCTCCCTGCTCGGGTGGGGCGGTGGCGCGGAGTGTACCGCTGTAGGCCCGCCTGTGAAGCCCCTTGTAACAAACCTTTCTCGTTGAAAGGTTAGCGAAAGGTTGGCGACCTAGCATCGCACCACGGTCGCCCCACGCGCCGAAAAAAGCACCAGCAAGGTGCAACCAATAAGAACAATAAACGGAGCCATCTCGATGCTGTCATCGCAGCCGCAGGCGTTCGCGCCTACCCGTTCCTTTGCCACACGCCCCTCCGCCATCGCCAGCGCCGTTGCGCTTGCCGGTGTCGCACCGCTGAGCCAGGCCGCCTTTTTCGAAGACAGCACGGCGACCTTCGAAACCCGCAACATGTACTTCAACCGCGACTTTCGCGACGGCACCAGCGCGCAGCAATCCAAGCGCGACGAATGGGCCCAGGGCTTCATCCTCAACTTCGAGTCCGGCTACACCGACGGCACCGTGGGCTTTGGCCTGGATGCGCTGGGCATGCTCGGCATCAAGCTCGACTCCAGCCCCGACCGCACCGACACCGGCCTGCTGCCGACCCATGACGACGGCAAGGCTGCCGACGAGTACTCCAAGCTCGGCCTGACCGGCAAGATCAAGGTGTCCAAGACCGAACTGAAAGTCGGCACGCTGATCCCGGAACTGCCGACCCTGCAGCCCAACGACGGGCGCATTCTGCCGCAAACCTTCGAAGGCGGCCTGCTCACCTCGAAAGAGATCAGCCACCTGACCTTCACCGGTGGGCGCCTGGAAAAGGCCAAGGACCGCAACGACACCAACTGGGAAGACCTCGCGCTCAACAACAAGAACGGCCGCTTCGGTGGCACCTTCTCGGCCGACAACCTGGACCTTGCAGGCCTTGATTACCAGTTCACCGATCGCATCACTGGCAGCTACCACTTCGCCCAGCTCGACGACATCTACCGCCAGCACTTCCTGGGCATGGTCGCCACCCAGCCGTGGGGCCCAGGCACCTTCGGCGCCGACCTGCGCCTGGCGGTGAGTGATGACCAAGGCCAGGCCAAGGCCGGCAACATCGACAACACCACCGTCAACGGCATGCTCAGCTACGCCCTGGGCGGGCACAAGGTCAGCGCCGCCTACCAGCGCCTGTCCGGTGACAGCGCCTTCCCCTACATCGACGGCGCCGACCCGTACCTGGTCAACTTCGTGCAGATCAACGACTTCGCCGGGGCCGACGAGCATTCCTGGCAGATGCGCTATGACTACAACTTCGCCGCCCTGGGCATCCCCGGCCTGACCTTCATGACCCGTTACATTAGCGGCGACAACGTCAGCCGCGCCGATGGCAGCGAGGGCAAGGAGTGGGAGCGCAACACCGAGTTCAAGTACGTGGTACAAAGCGGCCCGTTGAAAAACGTCGCCGTGCGCTTGCGCAATGCCACCTTCCGCTCGAATTTTGCCCGCGACGCCGACGAAGTGCGGCTGCTGGTGAGCTACAGCGTGGCCCTGTGGTAACCCAATAACAACAACGCTCACGGAGATTGACGATGACCTTTTCACTGCGCCGCCTCGTCCTCGCTACCGGCTGCCTGCTGCTGGCCGGCAACGCCCTCGCCGCCGAACCGAAACGCCCCGAATGCATCGCCCCCGCCTCGCCGGGTGGTGGCTTCGACCTGACCTGCAAGCTGGTGCAAAGCGCGCTGGTGCAGGAGAAAATCCTCAGCAAGCCCATGCGCGTCACCTACATGCCCGGTGGTGTCGGGGCGGTGGCCTACAACGCCGTGGTGGCCCAGCGCCCAGGCGATGCCGGCACCTTGGTGGCCTGGTCGAGCGGCTCGCTACTCAACCTGGCCCAGGGTAAGTTCGGCCGCTTCGACGAGAACGCGGTGAAATGGCTGGCAGCGGTCGGCACCAGCTACGGGGCCATCGCCGTGAAAAGCGATTCGCCCTACAAGACCCTCGACGACCTGGTCGCCGCGTTGAAAAAAGACCCGGGCAAGGTGGTGATCGGTTCTGGCGGCACCGTCGGCAGCCAGGACTGGATGCAGACCGCACTGATCGCCAAGGCCGCCGGTATCAACCCGCGTGACCTGCGCTACGTGGCCCTGGAAGGCGGTGGCGAAATTGCCACCGCGCTGCTGGGCGGGCATATCCAGGTGGGCTCCACCGACATCTCCGACTCCATGCCGCACATCCAGAGCGGCAACATGCGCATCCTCGCAGTGTTCTCCGAGAACCGCCTGGACGAGCCGGAGATGAAAGACATCCCCACCGCCAAGGAGCAGGGCTACGACATCGTCTGGCCGGTTGTACGCGGCTTCTACCTCGGGCCGAAGGTGAGCGACGAAGACTACGCCTGGTGGAAAGCCTCGTTCGACAAGATGCTGGCCTCCGAAGACTTCGCCACGTTGCGTGACCAGCGCGAGCTGTTCCCGTTCGCCATGACCGGTGAAGAGCTGGACGGCTATGTGAAGAAGCAGGTGGCTGACTACAAGGCACTGGCCAAGGAATTCGGCCTGATCCAGTAAGCCCTAACGACCTGTCACCGCCCTTGTGGGAGCGGGCGTGCCCCGCGAAGCCAGCACCGCGATGCATGGCACCGGCTTTGCCGATGTTCGCGGGGCAAGCCCGCGCCCACGAGGGCCGCGCTGTTCAGAATAAAAACGAGGATTCCCCGATGATCCTGCAACGTCTCTTCGCCCTGGTCTTGCTGGCCGTCTGTGCCGCCCTGGCCGTGATGGCCTGGCCTTACCAGGCTGCGTTTTCCTACGAGCCAGTTGGCCCGCGCGCCTATCCGCTGTTGATGCTCGGCCTGATGGGCCTGGGCCTGCTGTACCTGGTGATCCGCCCCACGCCGATCGTGCGCAAGGACGACGAACCCGAACTGGACCGCGAAACCCTGATCAAGATCGCCGCCTGTGTCGGCCTGCTGGTCGTCTTCGCTGCCACCTTCGAAGCCCTGGGCTTCATCCTCAGCGCGATCCTGATCGGCCTGCCGATGGCCCGGCTGTATGGCGGGCGCTGGTTGCACAGCGCCATCGTGGTGGTCGGCATGAGCCTGTTCCTCTACTGGCTGTTCGACCGCGTCATGGATGTGCCCCTGCCCCTTGGCCTGCTGAGCGTACTGGAGAACTGACACATGGATACCTTGAGCTACCTGGGCCAGGGCTTTGGCGTCGCCCTGAGCCCGTACAACCTGGTCACCGCCCTCTGTGGCACCCTGATCGGCACCGTGGTCGGGCTGTTGCCGGGCCTGGGCCCGATCAACGGCGTGGCGCTGCTGATCCCCATCGCCTTTGCCCTGGGCCTGCCCCCTGAGTCGGCACTGATCCTGCTGGCCGCAGTTTATCTGGGCTGTGAATACGGCGGGCGCATCAGCTCGATCCTGCTGAACATCCCGGGCGAAGCTTCGACCGTGATGACCACCCTCGACGGCTACCCGATGGCCCGTCAGGGCCTGGCCGGCGTGGCGCTGTCGCTGTCTGCCTGGAGTTCGTTCATCGGCGCCTTCATCGCCACCTGCGGCATGGTGCTGTTCGCCCCGCTGTTGGCGAAATGGGCCATCGCCTTCGGCCCGGCGGAGTACTTCGTGCTGATGGTGTTCGCCATCGTCGCCCTGGGCGGCATGGCCGGCGACAAACCATTGAAAACCTTCATCGCCGCTCTGATCGGCCTGTTCCTGTCGGCAGTCGGCATCGATGCCAACAGCGGCGTGTACCGCTTCACCGGTGACAGCGTGCACCTGGCCGACGGCATCCAGTTCGTGGTGCTGGTGCTGGGGCTGTTCTCGGTCAGCGAAATCCTCCTGCTGCTGGAAAAGACCCACCATGGCCACCAGGCAGTCAAGGCCACCGGGCGCATGCTGTTCAACTTCAAGGAAGCCGCCTCGGTGTTCGTGGTCAACATCCGCTGCGGCCTGCTCGGCTTCATCATGGGCGTGCTGCCGGGCGCTGGTGCCACCCTGGCCAGTGCCGTGGCCTACATGACCGAGAAGCGTATCGCCGGCGAAAGCGGCACGTTCGGCAAGGGCGATGCCCGCGGCCTGGCCGCCCCGGAAACCGCGATCGGTGCGTCCTGCTGCGGCGCCCTGGTACCGATGCTGACCCTCGGTGTGCCAGGCTCGGGTACCACGGCGGTGATGATCGGTGCGCTGACCCTGTACAACATCACCCCTGGCCCATTGCTGTTCGAGCAGCAGCCCGACATCGTCTGGGGCCTGATCGCCTCGTTGTTCATCGCCAACATCATGCTGGTGATCCTCAACATCCCGATGATCCGCATCTTCACCCGCATCCTTGCGGTACCGAACTGGGCGCTGGTGCCGGTCATCGCGATCATCACCGCGATCGGCGTATACGCCGTGCATGCCACCACCTTCGACCTGTTCCTGATGGTCGGCATCGGCATCATGGGCTATATCCTGCGCAAGCTGGACTTCCCGCTGTCGCCGATCCTGCTCGGTTTCATCCTTGGCGGGCTGATGGAGCAGAACCTGCGCCGTGCGCTGTCGATCTCCAACGGTGAGCTGGGCATCCTCTGGTCGAGCCCGATCAGCCTGGGTGTTTGGGTATTGGTGGGCTGCATGCTCTGCCTGCCGCTGCTGCGTATCTGGCGCAAGCGCAGTCAGCAACGCCGGGCCATGGCTGATGCCTGATCGGTCGTTGCCGCTGTACTGGGCTACCGGGCTGGTCGGCCTTGCTGGCGGGTATCTCGCCAGCCGGGTCGGCTGGCCTTTGCCCTGGATGGTCGGCTCGTTGCTGGCGATCATCCTGGTGCGCTGCCTGACGCCCTGGCAGCTGTCGGAAATCCCCCATGGCCGCAAATGCGGGCAATGGATCATCGGCATCGGCATCGGCCTGCACTTCACCCCGGCGGTTATCGAGCAGGTGGCCAGCCACTTTGCGCTGATCTTCTTTGGCGCGCTGTTCACTACCCTGTCCAGCGTCATCAGCGTGTGGTTGCTGCGCCGCACCGGCGAGGACCGCGCGACCGCCTTCTTCGCCAGCATGCCGGGTGGGTCGGGGGAGATGGTCAACCTTGGGGCGCGCAACGGCGCAGTGCTCAGCCAGGTCGCCGCGGCGCAGAGCTTGCGGGTGCTGGCAGTGGTGCTGTGCGTGCCGGCGCTGTTCAAGCTGCTGCTGGGTGACGGGGTGGCGCTGAACCACGCAGGCAGCGTCAGCTGGGGCTGGCTGGCCTTGATCGCACCGCTGGGCGTTGCCGTGGCGCTGCTCTGGCAACACCTGCGCCAGCCCAACCCCTGGCTGTTCGGCCCCTTGCTGGTGGCAGCCACCGTGAGCCTTGCCGGCAACCTGCAGATCGCCCTGCCCGAGGGTGCCAGCCAAGTCGGCCAGTGGTTGATCGGCAGCGGGCTGGCATGTCACTTCAACCGTGCGTTCTTCCGCCGGGCACCGTCGTTCCTGGGGCGTACCCTGGTGGCCACGGCCTTGTGCATGCTGATCGCCGCCAGTGCCGCCTGGGCACTGAGCGTGATGACCGCACTGGACCTGCGCTCGCTGACACTGGGGATGATGCCGGGCGGGATTGCCGAGATGAGCCTGACGGCCGAGACCCTGCAGTTGTCGGTGCCGCTGGTGACGGCGCTGCAGGTAATGCGCTTGCTGTTCGTGCTGTTTCTGGCAGAGCCGTTGTTCCGACTCTGGAATGGGCAAAGCTGAAATACGCATCACCTCGCAAGGGAGGTGATGCGGTCTGTCACAGCGGCGGCAAGGCCCAGTTGATCGGTGCCAAACCGCGCTGTTCAAGGAAGCCGTTGGCCCGGCTGAAATGCCCGCAGCCGAGGAACCCACGGTACGCCGACAACGGCGACGGATGCACCGACTTGAGCACCAGGTGCTTGGTGCCATCGATGAGCTTCTGCTTGCCCTGGGCATGCGCGCCCCACAGCAGGAACACCACGTTCGGGCACTGCTCGCTGACCACCTGTATGACGCGGTCGGTAAAGAACTCCCAGCCTTTCTTGGCATGCGAAGCCGCATTGGCACGCTCCACGGTCATGGTCGTGTTGAGCAGCAGCACGCCCTGCTCGGCCCAGCTCTGCAAATAGCCGTGGCTGGCGATCGGGATGTTCAGGTCGCGCTGCAGCTCCTTGTAGATATTGACCAGCGACGGCGGCGTGGCAATGCCGGGCTGCACCGAGAAGCACAGGCCATGGGCCTGCCCGGGGCCGTGATAAGGGTCCTGGCCGAGGATCACCACCTTGACCTGCGGCAGCGGCGTCGAATTGAGCGCATTGAAGATCAGCGGGCCCGGTGGGTAGATTTCCTTGCCGGCCGCGTGCTCCTGACGCAGGAAGTCACGCAGCTGATGCATGTAGGGCTGGTCGAATTCGTCGCGCAATGCGGCTTTCCAGCTGGGTTCGAGTTTGATGCGATCGTCGTCAGTCATGGGGCCATCCGTAAACAATGGCGCGACACTAGGTAAGCCACTCCCGCTTGTCAAACGATCCGACCGACGACCGGCATGATCGCCCACGCAGGCCATACTTGAGCCATGACCTGCGAGAGGTAGTCCATGTCCATTCATTGCGAGGTACTCACCGGTGCCGATGGCGCCGGCATCGGCATCGCCACCCTGGATGCACCCAAAGCGCTGAATGCGCTGAACCTGCGGATGATCGAAGTGCTCGGCGAACAACTGCACGCCTGGGCCCGCGACCCCGAAATCGTCTGCGTGCTGTTGCGCGGCAACGGCGCCAAGGCGTTCTGCGCAGGGGGCGATGTGCGTGCGCTGGCCCAGGCCTGCCGGGCACACCCGGGCAGCGTGCCGCCGTTGGCCGCCGCCTTCTTCGCCGCAGAATACCGCCTCGATTTCGCCCTGCACACGTACCCCAAACCCTTGCTGTGCTGGGGGCATGGGCATGTGCTGGGCGGGGGCATGGGCTTGTTGCAAGGCGCCAGCGTGCGCATCGTCACCCCCAGTAGCCGCCTGGCCATGCCAGAGATCAGCATTGGTTTGTACCCCGACGTCGGCGCCAGCTGGTTCCTGGCCCGCCTGCCAGGCAAGCTCGGGTTGTTCCTGGGGCTCACCGGCGCCCCGATCAACGCCCATGATGCCCTCGACCTGGGCCTGGCCGACCGGTTCCTGGGTGAGTACCAGCAAGAGGCGTTGATCGAAGAGTTGCTGCAACTGAACTGGCAGGAACAGACCGCCCTGCAATTGAACAGCCTGCTCAAGGCCGAGCAGCACCGCGCCTGCGTCGAGCTGCCTGAAGCGCAATGGCTGCCCCGCCGCGACGAGATCGATCGGTTGCTCGACGTTGCCGACCCTGCCGCCGCGTGGCGGGCACTGGAGGGCCTGAAATACCATGATGACCCGCTGCTGGCCGAAGCCGGCAAACGGCTGCACGAAGGGTGCCCGCTGACAGCGCACCTGGTCTGGGAACAGATACGCAGGGCGCGGCACCTGTCGCTGGCGCAGGTCTTCCAGATGGAATACAGCATGAGCCTGAACTGCTGCCGACACCCGGACTTCAGCGAAGGGGTGCGCGCACGCCTGCTGGACAAAGACAACCAGCCGCGCTGGCACTGGCCGGATGTGGCCCAGGTACCGGCGGCGGTGGTCGAGGCGCACTTTGCCAAGGTCTGGGAAGGGCGCCACCCGTTGGCGGATCTCGCTGATCAGGTATGACCGGGTCGTGGAAAGGGGCGCAAAGCGCCCCCCATTGCATCACCGCTGCCAGTTGCGGCCCTGCCCCCGGACGCCATCCGGCCTGCGGTCACGATCCCCACGCCCATTGGAGTGCCAGCGATCGTTCTGGTAACGCTGGCTGCCATCGCGATAGTTGTGACGATCGCGGTCGCGCCCATAGTCATAGCGCTGGCGATTGCCATAGTCATACCGCGGGTTACCGTGCCACTGGTTCATCCCTGGCTGGGGGTGTGGCCTGTATTGCGGCACCGGCGCCGGGCGGTAGTAGCGCGGTGCTGGCTGGTAGTAGTAGCGCGGTTGCGGCGCCACATAGTAGCGGTCGTGGCGGTAATACCCCGGCGACACGTAGCGGTCGCTGGTGTAGTAATCGGAACGGTAGTAGCCCCCGCCACCGTAGTAAGGGGCGCAGGCGGACGTCATCAGACCCAGCAGGGCGATCAACAGAATTCGATAGGACATGGCGGCCTCCTGGACCGCTGGAGTGCCCGCACAGCGGCGCTGGCGAGCATCGATGCGTAAGGCGTTCATCGATACTGAATAAGACCGCCAGACCCGGGTGCAGTGCCATTTTTGCAATAATTTGAAACAGCTCGAATAACCCTGAAAAACTTGCAGTCATTTGCCGGCCATCTCACTAGAATAAGCGCCTTGGCACACATCACGGGAAGATCATGCCTGTACGTTCCGCTCTGTTTTCGCAGCGTTCGCTGATCATTACCCTGCTGATGTTGCTGGCCAGCGGCTTTCTCGCCACCTCACTGCTCAGCTACTTCGCCTCGCGCAGCGCCATTCGCGATGGCATCGTCAATACCGAACTGCCACTGACGTCCGACACGGTCTATTCGGAAATCCAGAAAGACCTGATCCGCCCCGTGCTGATCGCCTCGATGATGGCCCAGGACACCTTCCTGCGGGACTGGGTGCTGTCCGGTGAGCAGGACACCCAGCGCATCACCCGCTACCTGGGCGAGATCATGGGCAAGCAGGACACCTTCACCTCGTTTTTCGTCTCAGAGCGCAGCCTCACCTACTACCAGGCCAAGGGTGTGCTCAAGCAGATCAAGCCAGGCAGCTGGCGCGATGCCTGGTATTTCCGCCTGCGCGACCTCAAGGCACCCTACGAGATCAACGTCGACCTGGACATGGCCAACCAGGACAGCCTGACGGTATTCATCAACTACCAGGTGCTGGATTACCAACAGCGCTTTATCGGCGCCGCCGGCGTAGGCCTGAGCGTGTCGTCGGTGGTCAAGCTGATCGACCAGTACCAGCGGCGCTACCAGCGCTCGGTGCTGTTCACCGACGCCAAGGGCAAGGTCCTGCTGACCGGCTCCGACGGTGGCCCGCATGGCCTGCGGGTCGGCCAGCCGCTAAGCGACAACCCCGAACTGAGCGACCTGCTGGCCCAGCAACCGGTACCCGGTGAAGGCAGCCACGAATACCGCGACAGCGACAACCACAGCCACTTCCTCAATGTGCGCCACCTTCCCGAGCTGGACTGGTACCTGCTGGTGGACAAGCGCGAGACCGGTGCTCTGGACCGCATCCGCCACTCGCTGTACCTGAACTTGGCGATCTGCGCGATGATCACCCTGGTGGTGCTGGCGCTGGTGCATGCCATGGTCAAGCGCCACCAGGCCAGCACCGAGGCGCTGGCCACCCTCGATAGCCTTACCGGCCTGCCCAACCGGCGCAGCTTCGACCTGCTGGCCGCCCAGGCCTTGCATGAAGCCCAGCGTGACAGCGGCCCACTGGTGGCACTGTTGATCGACCTTGACCACTTCAAGGCCCTCAACGATAACCACGGCCACCTGGCAGGCGACGAAGTGCTGCGCCAGTTCGCCAATGTGCTGCAGGGCAGCCTGCGCCAGTCGGATATACTGTGCCGGTGGGGCGGTGAGGAGTTCATCGTGCTGCTGCGTGAAGCACAAGGCCGGCAAGCCATCGAAGTGGCGGAGAAAATCCGTCGCCGCACCGAGCAACTGACCTTCAGCTATGACGACCAACCCTTGCGCCTGACCACCAGCATCGGCCTTAGCAGCCTGCAGCCGGGTGATACCTTGCATGCCCTGCTGACCCGCGCCGACCGCGCGCTCTATCGTGCCAAGCAGGCCGGCCGCAACCGCGTCTGCAGTGAGGCCCCCGGACCCAGCCATGAATGACAGCCAGCACTGCCCCGCCTGCGGCGCCCTCAACCAGTGCAGCCTCGCCGACCCTCGCAGCGCCACCCAGGCCTGTTGGTGCTACAGCGTGACCATCGACCCCGCCGTGCTCCAGGCCCTGCCCGCCGAATTACGGGACAAGGCCTGCCTGTGCCCACGCTGTGCAGCAGTCGAAACGCAACTGCAGGCAGCAGCGCCCGGCACAAAGCGCTAGACTGCGCGCCCGCTTCTTCTGCCCTGTTCGCCATGCGCCTCGACCGTTTCCTTGCCAACCTGCCCTGTTACAACCGCCAGCAAGTTCGCCTGCTGCTGGTGCAGCGCCGTGTGCGGGTCGATGGCATCGTCGCGGCCGACCCGTTGACCCCGGTGCGTGAGTTCAGCCGCGTCGAAGTGGATGAGCAAACGCTGCAGGCCGGGCGGCCGGCGCGCTACCTGATGCTCAACAAGCCAGCCGGGTACGTCAGTGCCACGCTCGACCCGCAGCACCGCACGGTGCTTGAGCTACTGCCCGCCGAGATGCGCGACGACCTGCACATTGCCGGGCGCCTGGACTTCAACACCACCGGCCTGCTGATCCTGACCAACGACGGCCAATGGTCACGGCGCCTGACCCAGCCAACCACCAAACTGCCCAAGCATTACCTGGTCGAGACCGAGGACGAGATTGGCCCGCATTATGCCGCCACGTTCCAGCAAGGCCTGTACTTTGCATTCGAAGACCTCACCACCCTGCCCGCCCAGCTCGACATCCTCGGCCCGCGCCGGGCCCGGCTGGCGATCGTCGAGGGGCGGTACCATCAGGTCAAACGCATGTTCGGCCATTTCGACAACAAGGTGGTGGGGTTGCACCGTGAGAGCATGGGCGCGATTCGCCTGGACCCAGGGCTGGCGCCAGGCGCCTACAGGGCGTTGACCGACGAGGAAGTTGCCGGCGTCTAGGCCTCAGCCTGGTCCAACACGACCGCCCAGCGGCTCAGGTCACATTTTTACCCGAACGGCACTTGCAGGATTCCCAGGCCACTGCTTGAATCCAAATCGTCAGTCTGCATGTGACTCGTGAGTCACGCCCGCAGCCGAAGACACTTTTTGCCGGCCACCCAAGGCCTAGATGCCTTGGGGCACGGCAAATTGCCCGCCAAAAACAATACCGTCGACACGTGTGCCAAGGATCGACACTGGGCCCCCCGTTACTCTTCAAGGCAAATGCCTACCTGTCATAAAGAACGTGCACCCTAGGTGACGCGAATACCCTTTTTGCGCCAGGAGTCGATGACATGAGGCCAGAAATCGCTGTACTTGATATCCAAGGTCAGTATCGGGTTTACACGGAGTTCCATCGCGCGGATGCAGCCGAGAAGACGATCATTTTGATCAACGGCTCGCTGGCCACTACGGCCTCGTTCGCCCAGACGGTGCGTAACCTGCACCCGCAATTCAACGTCGTGCTGTTCGACCAGCCGTACGCCGGCAAGTCCAAGCCGCACAACCGCCAGGAGCGGCTGATCACCAAAGAGGCCGAGGCGCATATCCTCCTTGAGCTGATCGAGCACTTCCAGGCCGACCACGTGATGTCGTTCTCGTGGGGCGGTGCAAGCACGCTGCTGGCGCTGGCGCACCAGCCACGGCGGGTGAAGAAGGCCGTGGTCAGTTCGTTCTCGCCGGTAATCAACGAGCCGATGCGCGACTACCTGGACCGTGGCTGCCAGTACTTGGCCGCCTGCGATCGCTACCAGGTCGGCAACCTGGTCAACGACACCATCGGCAAGCACCTGCCGTCACTGTTCAAGCGCTTCAACTACCGCCACGTCAGCAGCCTGGACAGCCACGAGTACGCGCAGATGCACTTTCACATCAACGAGGTGCTGCAACATGACCTGGAACGGGCATTGAGTGGGGCGCGCAACATCGACATCCCGGTGCTGTTCATCAACGGTGAACGTGACGAATACACCACGGCCGAAGATGCCCGCGAGTTTGGCCGCCATGTAGGCAAGAGCCACTTCAGTGTCATCCGCGATGCCGGGCACTTCCTCGACATGGAGACCAAGGCAGCCTGTGAAGACACCCGCAGCGTACTGCTCGGCTTCCTCAAGCCGACCGAGCGTGAGCCACGTCAACGCTACCAGCACGTACAGGGGCAGCATGCACTGGCCATCTGAGCGCATCGGCGCCCTGTAGTGATTACCCGCAGGCTATGGGTCGCCGACAAGCTTTTTTATAACTTGGGCTTCTAATTCGTGGAGGTTTCTGGTAAAAAGTCGAACGCAGACGCGGGTATAGTTTAGTGGCAAAACGAAAGCTTCCCAAGCTTTAGTTGAGGGTTCGATTCCCTCTACCCGCTCCACCACGCATTCCCGCATGACGTTCCAGCAACGTCATCGCTGTTTAAAGGAGCCTTGGCTCCTTTTTTCGTTTCTGGTCCCCGCCTTTCCATCTCCAAGCCCTTTCCTTGACCTGGCCCATGGCCACTTTGTTGCCGATCCGCTTGAATGCGCGACCGACGAATCCGCTTGCAAGCGAAACGGCTTGAAGCGCATATGCTTCAGGGATTCGTGAAACATTCAGAAAGGACCCCGCATGTTTCTGTCCCGCTGGCTACCTGGCCTCGCCAATCTGCTGCACTACCGCCGCGCGTGGTTCCACGCTGACCTGCAGGCCGGGTTGTCGGTTGCCGCCATCCAGATCCCCATCGCCATCGCCTACGCCCAGATCGTCGGCCTGCCACCGCAATATGGCCTGTATGCGTGCGTACTGCCCATGATGGTGTACGCCCTGATCGGTAGTTCGCGCCAGCTGATGGTCGGCCCGGACGCCGCCACTTGCGCAATGATCGCCGGCGCCGTGGCGCCCCTGGCACTGGGCGACCCACAGCGCATCGCCGAACTGTCGGTGATCGTCACCGTGCTGGTTGGCGTGATGCTGATCGCGGCGGGGCTGGCCCGAGCGGGCTTCATCGCCAGTTTCTTCTCGCGGCCGATCCTGATCGGCTACCTCAACGGCATCGGCCTGAGCCTGATTGCCGGGCAGTTGTCCAAGGTGGTGGGGTTCAAGATCGAGGGCGACGGGTTCATCCTCAGCCTGGTCAACTTCCTGCAGCGCCTGGGCGAGATTCACCTGCCCACCCTGGCCATCGGCCTGTGCGCGCTGGCCCTGCTTATCTGGCTGCCACAGCGCTACCCACGGCTGCCTGCGGCGCTGGTGGCGGTGGCACTGTTCACCGTACTGGTCGGCCTGTTCGGCCTGGACCGCTTGGGTGTCGCCATCCTCGGCCCGGTACCGGCCGGCATGCCGCAACTGGCCTGGCCGCAAAGCAACCTGGCAGAAATGAAGAGCCTGTTGCGCGATGCCTTGGGTATCGCCACCGTCAGTTTCTGCAGCGCGATGCTCACCGCCCGCAGCTTTGCTGCACGCCATGGCTATGCCATCAATGCCAACCATGAGTTCGTGGCGCTGGGCGTAAGCAACCTGGCGGCGGGGATGTCCCAAGGGTTTGCCATCAGTGGCGCCGATTCACGCACCGCAGTCAACGACATGGTCGGCGGCAAGAGCCAACTGGTGGGGATCATCGCCGCGCTGGTGATCGCCCTGATTTTGCTGTTCTTCACCGCCCCCATGGCCTGGATCCCCCAGGCGGCGCTGGGCGCCGTGCTGTTGATGGCAGGCTGGGGGCTGATCGACATCAAGTCGCTGAAGACCATAAGGCGCCTGAGCCGCTTCGAGTTCTGGCTGTGCCTGCTGACCACGGTTGGCGTACTGGGCCTGGGCGTGCTGCCGGGTATCGTATTTGCCGTGACCCTGGCGATCCTGCGCTTGCTGTACAGCATCTACCAACCCACCGACGCGGTGCTGGGCTGGCTGCCAGGCACCGAGGGCCAGGTCGACATCCGCAAGTTCAAGGACGCCCGCACCGTGCCGGGCCTGGTGGTGTACCGCTTCGACGACGCGATCCTGTTCTTCAACGCCGACTACTTCAAGATGCGCCTGCTGGAAGCCGTGCAGAGCCAGGCCCAGCCCAAGGCCGTGCTGTTCGATGCCGAAGCGGTGACCAGCATCGACGTCAGCGGCATCGCCGCACTGCGCGAGGTGCGCGACACCCTGGCCGCCCAAGGCATCTTCTTCGCCATCGCCCGCGCCCGTGGCACCTTCCTGCGCATGCTGGTGCGCTCAGGGATGGCCCGGGAGATGGAGGACAAACTGCTGTTCGGCTCGGTACGGGCCGGGATCCGCGCTTATCGGGTATGGCGCAACAGAATTCGCAACGACTCACCGGCGGAATAACAGGCCAGTACATAACCTATTGATTTAACAGTGTGGGAGCGGGCTCGCCCCGCGAACACCGGCGAAGCCGGTGCCAGGCACCCGCGGCCCCATTCGCGGGACAAGCCCGCTCCACAGAGTATGAAGCGCACTCACTGGCTTCGTTCTCTGCAAGCCCGGGCACTGGCCTCACCCGGCCTGCCAATCAGGCTGATCAGGCCACACGGCAATGACCCGCGCCATTGCAGGTAATCGTGCCCCGCCGGGTACTCCACCGCCTCCACCGCATACCCCTTGGCTCGCAACACATCACGCAGGTGGCGGTGAGTGTCGAGAATCGTCGGGCCTTCGAACAGCCCCGCTTGCAGGTAAAAGCGCAGCGGCCTGGGCGGTGCCTTGACGTACTCGCGGGTCAACCAGCCCGGCTCTTCACCGTCCTTGGCCCACCAGTACGACCCCGACAGGCTCAGCACGTTGCCGAACAGCTCGGGGTGCATCAGGCCCAGGTAGGAAGCGGCCAGGCCACCGTAGCTGGAACCTGCGATCACCGTACTGGCTGCAGATGCACTCAGGCCCTGCCGGCGCGCCCAGGGCATCAGCTCTTCGGCCATGAAGCGGGCGAACTGCGGGTTGGGCGGCAGCTCCTGCTGGCGGCTGAGGTCGCTAGGGTTGGCGATGATGATCGCTGCCGTCGGTGGCATCAGGCCATCGGCGATCAGGTTGTCGAGCAGCGTAGGCGTCGGCACTTGGCGGGTGTAGGCATGGGCATCGAACAGCACCAGCAAGGCCTGGCCTGCAGCGCCCGGGCGCCAGCCGGCGGGGCGGTACAGGTAGAGGTCGCGCTCGTTACCGAGCACAGCGCTGGCCAGGCGCTTGCGTTCGAGCGTGCCACGGGCGATGCCTGGCCGCGCTGCGACCCACGGCTGCGGTGGCGCATCCGCAAGCTCCAGGCGCGAACGCGACAACCAAGGGTCACCGCTGCTGTCGGCGAACGTGGCAGGGTTGAGCGGGTCGCGTCGCGTGGTGGCCAGTATCACCCGGCGATCATCCGACTGCGGCACGTCAGGCGCCATCTGGTAGCTGAGCCGGGCGCTGGCCGGGACCTCGAAGCTTGCATACCAGACATCGCTGCTGCCAAGGCGCTGCAGGGTTTCATGACGGCCCGACGGCGCGCCGAACATTCGCACATTGTGCTGGGCACCGCGCCACAGAAAGGTCACCAGGCGCTGCTGCGGCTGCCCCGGCAACGGCTCCACCAGCGGCGTGCCCTCGGCCTTTCGTGCGTGCCAGAAGGCCTCGGTATCGCCGCCCTGGGCAAGCTGCCTGGCCAGCTCGGCCAAGGCCGGGCTGGCCAGCTGCTGCGGGCTACGCTGCTGCTCGGCGAGCGCTAGCACCTGGTCCAGGCGCAAACTGTACTGCGCATCCGGGCGCCCGTGCAGCGGCTCTGCACGCAAACCGTAGCGCCCAGGGCCGTCGGCGACGAACAAGAATTCGCGTGGCTGGTCCTGGCCGTCGATCAGCAGGCGCAAGGGCCTGCCCTCGGAGTCAAGCAGGCGCAGGCTGACGTTGCCGTCGACCCGCCCGCGCACCAGGTCGCCCGCCTTGAGCGTAACGCCCCAAACCGTGCTGCCTGCCGGTAGCGCCTGGCCGTTGACGGCCTGGCCCGGCTGCAGCGTGGCGCCTGTTGCCGCCTGCGCCGTAGCGGCACAGGTCAAAGTCAGCAGCAAGGCGCAACTGATGCCAATGATCCGCTGCATACTCACCTCAGAAGTCGACACTGGCAGACAGCTTCAAGGTGCGCGGTTCGCTGACGGTGGCATACCCCGGGTTGAACACCCCGGCCCAGTAAGCGCGATTCTCGACGTTCTCCAGGCTAGCGCGCAGCGTCACGTCCTTGCTCAGCATCCGGGTGGCGTAGCGTGCGCCCAGGTCGTAGCGCGTCCACTGGGGGATTTTCATCGTGTTTTCATCGTCCAGGTACTGTGAACTGCTGTGGATGCCCAACGCCGTCAAGGTCAGGCCGTCGACCCAAGGCAGATCCCACTCGGCGCCCAGGTTGGCCGACCAGGCCGGCACGCCGCGGGCCGTGTTGCCATCCAGGGTGCCGTTGGCGGTCTTGCTCAGTTCGGCACGGGTGTAGGTCACCCCGCCCAGCAGACGTACACCCGGGGCTGCCTCGCCGAACATGTTCCATTCCACGCCGCGGTTGCGCTGCTCGCCATCGTCGGTGTACCAGAAGGTGTCGCCGCGGGTGTTTTTCACCATGCTGGGCTTTTCGATCTGGAACACCGCCAAGGTGTGGCTGAACCTGCCCAGGTCCCACTTCACACCGGCTTCCATCTGCTTGGCCACGTATGGCGCGAACTGCTCGTCCTTGTTCAGCGCACCCACTTCAGTCACCGTGCCGCCTTGGGTCAGGCCTTCGATGTAGTTGGCGTACAGCGACACTGGCGCATCCCAGGGTTTGACCACGATGCCGAAGGCTGGCGTCAGTTTGCGTTCGTCGTAGGCCGTTGGCTTGCTCATCTTCTGCCGCACCCGCTGGGCACGCGCTCCCAGGGTCAGCAGTACACGCTCGTCGAAGAAGCCAAGGGTGTCGGCCAGGGCGAAGCTGGACAGGGTGTTGTCGCCGGTCTTGACGTTGGCGCCATGATCACCGGCAATCACCCCTTTGACAGGGCGATAGAGATTGGTGTCGTAGGTCGGGCCGGTAATCGTCGGCGCGCGGCCGATGTCCTGGTGCAGCAGCGATGTGGTGAACACCAGTTGGTGGCTGACCGGGCCCGTCATGAAGTTGCCACGCAGGCCTGCCTCGCTGGACAGGCTGTGGGTGTAGCCGGCCTGGTTGTAGGTCTGCCCCTTGGCGCTGCCATCGGCCGCCTGCACGCGAATGCGGGTGCCATTGAGGAAGCCGTCGTAGTAAGTGCGCGCCCCACCCACACTGGCAAACGCCGTCCAGTCGTCGTTGAGCTGGTACTCGCCGCGCAGCATCACCGCCTTGCTGACCTGCTTGGCATAAATACCCTTGAGCACGTTGGTGTCGGGCTTGGGCGCTTTGGTCACGTAGCCCAGGTCGCTGAAGCCCGCCATCATCGGGCTGCCGTTATCGAGTTTCTCATGGGTCTCGTAGGCATCGAGTTCCAGCTTGAAGTCGTCACCTCGGTAATCCAGCGCCAGCGAGGCCAGGGTGCGGTCCTTGGACTGTTCGTCGACACCTGTGTCGCCGCTGCCGTACACCCCATTGAAACGAATGCCGAAACGCCCGTCTTCAGAACGCCGGGCCACGTCGATGTGCTGGGCAAAGTAGCCGTCGGACACATAGCTGGTGGTCAGGCGGGTCAGTGGCGCATCGCCGGCACGCTTGGGTATCAGGTTGATATTGCCACCTACCCCACCATTGGGCGCCATGCCGCTGAGCAATGCGCTCGGGCCTTTGAGCACCTCTACCCGCTCCAGGAATTCGGTGGGTACATGGCCATCCGGCGCCAGGCCGTACAGGCCATTGACCGCCAGTTCCGAAGATTCCAGGCCATAGCCGCGGATCATGAAGTTCTCGTAGGCATGGCCTTCGCCGGTGCTGAAGCGGATCGACGGGTCATTGCGCAACACGGCGCCAACCGTGCCGCTCTGCTGGTCGGCGATGGTCTTGGCGGTGTAGGCCGTGATGTTGAAGGGGGTGTCCATGATGTCGCGATTGCCCAGCATGCCAAGCCGCGCACCGCGCGCTACCTGGCCGCCACTGTAGGCCTCGGGCAGGTCACTGTTGAAACCGGCAGCGTTGACGTTGGTGGCCCCGAGGGTCAGGGCGCCGTCTTCGGCGGTGCTGCGCAGGGTCACTACGCCGTTGACCTCCTCGGCCACCAGGTCGGTGCCGACCAGCAACTGCTGCAGGGCCTGCAGCACGCTGAAGTGCCCGTGCAGGGCCGGCGCATTGCGGCCCGCGAGTACCCGGCTGTCGGCGGCAATGGCTACACCCGACTGCCGGGCAAGAGCGTGCACGGTGGCTTCCAGCGGTTGGCTGGGAAAATCCAGGGCCAGCGGCTGGCTGTCAGCCAGGGCCATGCCCGGCGACAACAGGCTGCCCAACGCACAAGCCAGGGCCAGCGCAGATAAACGGGTGCAGGCGAACGACATGAAGGGTCCTTGCTGTTAGAGGGGTTCACTGTTGATGACGCCGCTCAAGCGCCTTACCCCTCAACGTTTTTTTTCAGCGCGGCAACAGCTCCAGCCTGCCCTGCCGTTCACTCAGACGTACCGGCAGAATCCGTGGCAACGCCTGCAGCAGCTTCTGCGGTTGGTCACTGGGGAAACTACCGGTCAGCTTCAGCTCGGCGACCTCTGGCGCCAGCAACACTGGCTGGGTCAGGTAGGCATTGAGCTCGCCGATCACTTCACCCAGCGACTGGTCGGTGTACGACCACCAGCCGCGTTGCCAATGGCCAAGATCGGCGCCGAATTGCCCGCTCTCACGCAGACTGCCCAAGTGCCCCCGGCCATCGATACAGACACGCTGGCCAGCACCCAGGATGCGTTCGCCGCCGTGCAGGTCACGCACCTGCACCCGGCCGCGCGCCACCGCGACAAACAGCCGATCGCCCCGATCACTGACCGAAAACGCAGTGCCCAGTACCTGCACGCTGCCCACCCGGGTGCTGATGTGAAAGGGCCGCGCCGCCTCGTGGGCGACGTCGAAGAAGACATTACCGTGCAACAGCATCACCTGGCGCCGGCCAGAGTCGAAGCGGATGCGCAGGTTGCTCTCTGCCGCAGCCAGCAACTGGCTGCCATCGGGCAAGGTGAGCGGGCGTGGCTGTTCGCCGTGAGCGGTCTGCAGGTCTTGCTGGTAGATCCCCGTGCGCTGCCACATCCAGCCAAGCCAGCCTCCTGCCGCCAACAGCACCGCCAGCGCGCCGCCCTGGCGCAGCAGGCGCCGACGGCTCGGGTCGTACGGCTGCGGCTGCAAAGCGCCGCGCAGTTGCGGCGCCAGGCGATGCACCATCTGCCAGCGCTGCTCGGCTTCTTGCCAGGCCTGCTCATGCGCATCGCTCTTGTGCCGCCAGCGCAGCGCCTGGCCGCTGGCTTCGCGTACCCGCGCCGGATCGTCGCCATGCATGGCCGCGAGGTAGACCAGCGCCTGCTGCACCTTGCGGGCGGCTGAAGGCTCAGCCATGACGGCTGGCCAGGCGCAATTCGGAAAGGTCGAACACCGCACGGGCGATGTGCAGTTCCACCGACTTGGCCGACAGCCCCAGCGCTTCGCACACCTCCCGGTGGCTCTGGCCATGCAACCGAACCCGCACGAACACTTCGCGGCGCAGCCGTGGCATGCGCTCGATCAGGGCAATCAGTAGCTGCAACTGCTCGCGCGCGATCATGATGTCTTCGACGCTGGGGCTCAGCCCATCGACCCGCACCAGCCAGTCTTCCAGCGCTGCAAGTTCGGTGCTGCGACGGCGGTACTGGTCGATGCACAGGTTGCGCGCCGCCTGGAACAACAAGGCGCGCGCATTGAGCACCGGTGCATTCAGGGCATGGGCATAGGCCTGGGCGAAACTGGACTGGGCGATGTCTGCGGCGTCGTCGGGGTTGCGCAGGCGCCCGGTCAGGTAGCGGCGCAAGTCACTGTAGTTGGCCAGCAGCTCATCGACGACTGCCTGAAACGGAGCAGCGGTGCCAGCCCAGGGCGTGGTAATGGAGGTCATTGAAGGCGAGCATCGTTAATAGGAATTCCTATCATTCTCACACATGCCTTCTGGCCATCGCCAGCCTCAATCACTAGGCGCTTGCCTGGCATGCTAAAGTCGCCCCCGTTTCCCGCGCCGCCAAACGGACCCCGCATGCCCGCACTTGACGCTCACCTCGCCACCTGGCCAGCACTCGACCAACGCCACCCTTGCGACGCCCTGCTGGTGGGCAACGGCGCCAGCCGCGCACTGTGGAAGCCGTTTGGCTATTTCTCGCTGTTCGAGGAAGCGCAACGTGCGGGCCGCAAGAAAGGTTTGGCGATCAGCGACCAGGCCCTGTTCAAGTCGCTTGCCACAGAACTGTTCGAGCCGGTGCTCAGCGCCCTGAACACCACCGTGCGGGCCAATGCCGCACTGGCCATCAACTCCACCGCCCCGCTGAACCGCTATTACTCGATCAAGGAAGCGCTGATCCATGCTGTGCGCACGCTGCACCTGCCCTGGCCGCAGATGCCGGCCACCACGCTGGCCACGCTGAACCAGGCCCTGCGCGGCTATCGCAACATCTACACCAGCAACTACGACCTGATCCTGCCATGGGCCGTGCAGCACGCCCCGCAAGGTTTTGCCGAGCTGTTCGATGAGCAGGGTTTTTTCGACGTACGCCGCACCCGCAGCGAAGGCACCCGCGTACTGCACCTGCATGGCGGCCTGCACCTGCTGAAGCTGCCGGATGGCACTACCCGCCAGCGCAGCGCCGAAAGCGCCGAACTGCTCGATGGCTTTGCCGTAAACATTCCGGGTGAAGTGCCGTTGTTCGTCAACGAAGACCGCAGCGACGAAAAGCTGCGCGCTATTCGTCACTCGGACTACCTGAGCTGGTGCCTGGGGCAACTCGCGCAGGAAAGCCAGGGGCTGTGCCTGTTCGGGCAGCATCTGGACAGCAGTGACCAGCACCTGGTCGAGGCTGTTCGCCAGGCGCGCCCCCACCATTTGTCGATTGCCATCCGGCCGTTGGGGGAGGCTTCGGTGATCAATCAGAAGCAGCACTACATCGATCGGTTCGGGGATCTGCCGGCGACTGCGCTGCACTTTTTCGATGCGAGCACGCATCCTTTGGGGTTGGCGGAACTGGCGATCGAGGTGCCGACTGCTCGCCGTTGAGGCGAGCAGGGCTTATCGGTTCAATAGGCCAGCTTCGGTGAATCACCGAAGACGCGCTGGTATGCGCTTGATACATTGACCGTCATCGCGACGCGAGCCAGCTCAAGGGTCTCCTGGCCGATAGCGTAGCTGCCGCGGGCTTGCAACCAAACCAGAATTTCAGCCAGATGCCAAAGCGAAGCACTTCCCTCGTGAATGGGCGCAGGGAAGCTATGAGCGTGTGAGAGCATCAGTTTGCGCATGTTCTGGCGCGAAACACCCACGATTTCAGCCACATCAGTAAGCCCGACGAGGTCTGGCGTCGCTTCGATCAGGCGTGCGTCAGGCACTGCTTCGCGAACATCCTTGAGCGCACTCTCGATGGCCTCCCGGGCCGATGGAGACTCGCGGACAAAAGCCAGCGCCAAGCGACCGGGCTGACCTACGCCAACCAATGCGTCCTCGCAGCCTGCTTGGGCCAGGCGCTCCAAAAGCGCATCGGCATCTTCGTCTTCGTTCAGTTGATACTTGAGGGTGAATTCATATTCCATCGCTACCGTTCCTCAGCCACATTTGCTGCGCCTTTCGCCATCCTGTTGCCAGAGCAGTTATCCACGACACGCCGTAGCTGGCGCGCGAAATTTCCAGGATTCTTGGGGGTACTCCAGACGCTAGTGATGCAAAACTCTGCACAACGGCAATCGGTGTCGTTGAAGGGGCAATACATCCTCCCCCAGCAATGCCCGCCACCCACCACGACTCGCCACCCCTGTAACTCAGCGTGCGTCAAGGCCTGCTCGACCTCCTTCTTGGCATGACTGGGGCGTGACATCAGCTTTTCTCCAGTGTGGGCTCGCAATAACAAAGTTGTCAAATGACAACCAAGCCATCTGACGCATGCACGCCACACTACAGCTATCCTCGCGCCAAACTCGGCCGCTAGGTGGTCTTGAGAATTCTCCTACGCGTATTCAGGAACAATGCACCTTCGGCCCGGCTGGTATGAATGGGTGCTGGCGCCAGTTGCCGCGCTCAGATCAACCCATCCCCGCGCAACAACGTCTCCAGGCAATGCTCCTGCACCCCATAAAACGTCTTGAGCTGCGCAATCTTCTCCAGCAGCGCTCCGTTATCCACCGCCTGCCTGCGCTTGACCGCCAGAATCATCTTGTTCTTGTTGGTGTGCTCCAGCGAGATGAACTCGAACACCTTGGTCTCATAACCACAGGCTTCCAGGAACAGCGCGCGCAGGCTGTCGGTGAGCATCTCGGCCTGCTGCCCCAGGTGCAGGCCGTACTGCAGCATCGGCTGCAGCAACCCCGGGCTGTGCAACTGCGGGCGGATCTGTTTGTGACAGCACGGCGAACACATGATGATCGCGGCGTTGCAACGGATGCCGGTGTGGATGGCGTAGTCGGTGGCGATGTCGCAGGCGTGCAAGGCGATCATCACCTCGATCGCTTCGGGCACCACGCTGCGCACATCACCGCACTGGAACTCAAGGCCAGGGTGCTCAAGCCGCGCAGCGGCGGCGTTGCACAGGTCGACCATTTCCTGGCGCAGCTCGACACCCGTCACCTGGGCTTCGCGGCCCAGGGTATCGCGCAGGTAGTCGTGCATGGCAAAGGTCAGGTAACCCTTGCCCGAGCCGAAGTCGGCCACCCGCAGGGCCTGCTCGGCTGGCACCGGCGCGCTGGCCAGGGCGTGCTCGAACACCTCGATGAACTTGTTGATCTGCTTCCACTTGCGCGACATCGACGGGATCAACGCCCCTTGTGCATCGGTCACACCCAGGTCACGCAGGAAGGGGCGCGACAATTCCAGGTAGCGCTTCTTCTCGCGGTCATGGGCACTGCTCGCTGCCGCTTCACGCGGGGCCTGGGCGCCGTGGCGCTGGAGCATGGGCTTGCCCTTCTTGCTGAACGTCAACTGCACTTCGCCGTCGGCATCGAACAGGTGGGCATTGCGAAAACTCTCAGGCAGCAATTCGGCCACCAGCACTTCGGCCTGTTCCAGCGGCAGGTTGCGGGTGATGTCTCGGGTCTGGTGGCGATACACCAGCGACAGGCAGGGCTGGCCCTTGACCTGCAACGGTTTGGCGATGATCCGCTGCAAGGTCGAGTCGGCACCGACATGGCGCGCCAGCACCAGTTTCACCAAGGTATTGCCGTGCAGGGCGGTGCTCAACAGCGCGAGGAACTGGGCACGCGCATCTGGCGCGGTTGAAGCAGAAGAACTGGCGGACATGAAAAACGGTGCCTCGGGTAGCAGGGGGCGCGTTGCGCAATGCCCGGTATTCTACAGGTGTGGCGGCGAGCTTGCCGCCCTCTCACTCGCCAGCCGCGTTCAGTCCAGAATGACCAGGCGATTAGGCAGCTCGTTGCGCGTATGGGTGGGGGGTACATGCTCGCTGAGCAACTCGCCACAGGCCTCGATGCATTCGACAAAACCCTGCAGGGTCCGGCCCTGGCGGACCTGTTCGGCAAAACGGCCGACGATGGCCGCGCGGGCGCTGGCATCAAGGTAACGCTCGACCCCTTGGTCGACCAGGATCTCTACATGCCGCTCCGCCTCGCTGACGAAAATCAGCACCCCCGTGGCAGCCGTGGTGCGCTGCAGGTTCTGCTCGCGAAACTGCTGACGGGCCAGGCTCGACGCACGCCATCGGCGCAAGGCACGGGGGATCAACCAGCCGGCCAGGCGCGGGTTGCGCAACAGCAGGCACAAACCGATGAACACCAGCACATTGGCCACCAGCAGGCCACGCATACCGGGCCAGCCAAGCACTAATTGCAGCAGGCCAGGCACGGCCAGGGCCAGCACGGCGGCCCAGAACAGCGGCAGGTAGGCGTAATCGTCGGCACGTCTGGCCAGCACCGTGACCAGCTCGGCATCGGTGCGCCGTTCGGCACGGGCA
Organism: Pseudomonas sp. 39004; assembly: GCF_028682155.1. Lineage (NCBI taxonomy): Bacteria > Pseudomonadati > Pseudomonadota > Gammaproteobacteria > Pseudomonadales > Pseudomonadaceae > Pseudomonas > Pseudomonas sp. 39004. The sequence goes on along the minus strand of NZ_JANIAG010000018.1, from coordinate 9,107 downwards.
ATGGCTTCGGCGATCTGGCGTTGATCGTATTCGTTGAAAGGGGTCATGCCAGCGGTCTCTCGATCGTTCTTATTGTTGTTGTCCAGGCACGCAGGGCGCCATCGGCAGCCGATATATTCAGGCATAATCCGCCGCTGGCAGCATTGCCCCCGAACTGTACAACAATAGTCGCCTGATAACTTCGGCCGCGCGCGTATCACTGTGGATACGGTAGAGGCCCCACAACGGAATCCATGATGAAACTGTCTTTGCTGGGCCTGGCCATGGGCCTTGCCAGTCAGGCGGCCCTCGCCGCCCAAACCGCCCCGCCCCTGCAAGACAAGCAGGCGTTCATCAATCACCTGATCAGCCAGATGACCGAGGCCGAGAAGATCGGCCAGTTGCGCCTGATCAGCATCGGCCCGGAGATGCCGCACGAGAAGATCCGCGAAGAAATCGCCGCAGGGCGTATCGGCGGTACCTTCAACTCGCGCACCGCGCCCGAGAACCGGCCGATGCAGGACGCGGCCATGCGCAGCCGTCTGAAGATTCCGATGTTCTTCGCCTACGACACCGTGCACGGCGAACGCACCATTTTCCCGATCGGCCTTGGCATGGCCGCCACCTGGGACATGGACGCCATTGCCAAGGTCGGCCGCACCGCAGCCATCGAAGCCGCGGCCGACGCTCTGGACATGACCTTCGCCCCGATGGTCGATATCGCCCGCGACCCGCGCTGGGGCCGCACCAGTGAAGGTTTTGGTGAAGACACCTACCTGACCTCCAGAATCGGCCAGGTGATGGTCCGCTCGTTCCAGGGCAGCAGCCCGGCCAACCCCGACAGCATCATGGCCATCGTCAAGCACTTCGCCCTGTACGGCGCGGTGGAAGGCGGCCGCGACTACAACACGGTCGATATGAGCCTGCCGAAGATGTACAACGACTACCTGCCGCCCTACCGCGCCGCGCTCGACGCCGGTGCTGGCGGGGTGATGGTGGCGCTCAACTCGATCAATGGCGTGCCAGCCACCTCCAATACCTGGTTGATGAACGACCTGCTGCGCAAGGAGTGGGGCTTCAAGGGCGTGACCATCAGCGACCACGGCGCCATCCAGGAGCTGATTCGCCACGGCGTCGCCCGCGACGGCCGAGAAGCCGCGAAGCTTGCGATCAAGGCCGGCATCGACATGAGCATGAACGACACCCTTTACGGCGAAGAGCTGCCAGGGCTGCTGAAGGCCGGCGAAGTGACCCAGGGCGAGCTGGACCAGGCGGTGCGCGAAGTGCTGGGCGCCAAGTACGACATGGGCCTGTTCAAAGACCCGTACGTGCGAATCGGCAAGGCCGAAACCGACCTCAAGGACTACTACGGCAACGACCGCCTGCACCGCGACGCCGCGCGTGACGTGGCCCGCCGCAGCCTGGTCCTGCTGGAAAACCGCAACCAGACCCTGCCCCTGAAGAAAGCCGGCACCATCGCCCTGGTCGGCCCGCTGGCCGATGCACCGATCGACATGATGGGCAGCTGGGCCGCCGACGGCAAACCGGTGCATTCGGTGACCGTGCGCGAAGGCTTGCGCCGCGCCGTCGACGGCAAAGCCAAACTGGTCTACGCCAAAGGCTCCAACATCACCGGCGACAAGGCGATCTTCGACTACCTGAACTTCCTCAACTTCGATGCCCCGGAAATCGTCGATGACCTGCGCCCAGCCGCCGTGCTGATCGATGAAGCGGTCAAGGCGGCCCAGCAGGCCGACGTGGTGGTGGCAGTGGTCGGCGAGTCGCGCGGCATGTCCCACGAGTCGTCGAGCCGCACCACCCTGGAGATCCCGGCCAGCCAGCGCGAGCTGATCAAGGCCCTGAAAGCCACCGGCAAACCGCTGGTACTGGTGCTGATGAATGGCCGGCCGCTGTCGATCGCCTGGGAGCGTGAGCAGGCCGACGCGCTGCTGGAAACCTGGTTCAGCGGCACCGAGGGCGGCAATGCCATCGCCGACGTGCTGTTCGGCGATTACAACCCGTCCGGCAAACTGGCCATCACCTTCCCGCGTTCGGTCGGGCAGATTCCGATGTACTACAACCACACACGCATTGGCCGGCCGTTCACCCCCGGCAAGCCTGGCAACTACACCTCGCAGTACTTCGAAGAGCCCAACGGCCCGTTGTATCCGTTTGGTTATGGTTTGAGCTACAGCAGCTTCGAACTGTCGGGCCTGACCCTGTCGGCCAAGGACCTCAAGCGTGGCGATACGCTGGAGGCCAAGGTCACGGTGAAGAACACCGGCAAACGCGACGGCGAAACCGTGGTGCAGTTGTATCTGCAGGATGTTTCGGCGTCCATGAGCCGCCCGGTCAAGGAGCTGAAGAACTTCCAGAAACTGCCGCTCAAGGCCGGCGAGTCACGGACATTGACCTTCCGCATCAGCGAAGAAGACCTGAAGTTCTACAATAGCCAACTGCAGCGGGTTGCCGAACCTGGCGAATTCAACGTTCAGGTAGGGTTGGATTCCGAGTCGGTGCAACAGCAAAGCTTCGAGTTGCTGTGACACGCCTGTGAACAGTACCGGCCCTTCGCGGGTTTACCCGCGAACAGGCCGGCCCTGCTATCCCTTTCATGCGGATCTGCCCCATGGCTTTTTCCTTTCGCGCCCTGCGTCTGGGGCTGATCATCCTGTTCATCCTGCTCGGCACCGCCCTCAGCGCGGGCTGGGCCATGCACCAGGCCAAGCGCCAGGCCATGGAAGACGACGCCCAGCGTGCCAGCCAGCAGCTCGGCCTCTATGCCAACGCACTGCACACCCTGATCGAACGCTACCGCGCCCTGCCTGCGGTGCTGGCGCTCGACCCGGAACTGATCGAAGCTTTGCGCGGCCCAGTCAGCGAGCCGGTACAGGACGCCCTGAATCGTAAGCTCGAACGCATCAACGGTGCCGCCAACTCGTCCACCCTCGAACTGCTCGACCACACCGGGTTGGCCATCGCGGCCAGCAACTGGCGACTGCCGAGCAGCTACGTCGGCTCCAACTACGGCTTTCGCCCCTACTTCAAGCAGACCCGCAGCCAGGGCAGCGGGCGTTTCTACGCCGTCGGTGTGACCAGCGGCGTGCCAGGTTATTTCCTCGCCAGCGCGGTAACCGACGAGCAAGGCCGCTTCCTCGGTGCCATGGTGGTCAAGCTCGAATTCCCCGAGCTGGAACGCGAATGGCGCCAAGGCAGCGATATTCTGTTGGTCAGTGATGCCCGCGGTATCACCTTCATTGCCAACCAGGACGGTTGGCGCTACCGCGAGCTGCAGCCGCTCAGCGGCGCTGACCGTGCCGAACTGGCCGAGACTCGGCAATACGACAAACAGCCTCTGGTGCCTTTGCAGCACCAGGTGCTGACCCAGTTTGCCGACAACAGCCACCTGAGCCGCGTGCATGGCCCGCAGGGGGTCGCCGAATACCTGTGGGAAAGCCTGCCATTGCACGGTGAGGACTGGACCTTGCACCTGCTGCGCAAACCGCAGGTCGCGGCCGACGGCCGCAATGCCGCCCTAGGGGCCGCCGCCGTGTGGTTGAGCCTGGTCTTCGCGGCGCTGTTCGTCAGCCAGCGGCTGCGCCTGGCACGCTTGCGCCAGCGCAGCCGCGAAGCCCTCAAACGCCAGGTCGAGGAGCGCACCCGTGAGCTGCGCACCGCACAGGAAGGCTTGGTGCAATCGGCCAAGCTGGCTGCACTGGGGCAGATGTCAGCCGCCATGGCCCACGAGATCAACCAGCCCCTGACCACCCAACGCATGCAACTGGAGACCCTGCGCCTGCTGCTCGACCATGGCCGCTACGACGAGGCCCGCCAAGCCCTGGAGCCGCTGGAGCAGATGCTCACGCGCATGGCCGCGCTCACCAGCCACCTGAAAACCTTTGCCCGCAACAGCCCGGTCGGGCTGCGCGAGCGGCTGGACCTGGCCTCTGTGGTCGACCAGGCCCTGCACCTGCTGGACACGCGCATCCGCACCGAAGGCGTCGAGGTGGCGCTGTACCTGGCGCGCCCGGCCTGGGTCCGCGGTGATGCGATCCGCCTGGAGCAAGTGCTGATCAACCTGCTGCGCAACGCCCTCGACGCCATGGCCGACAAACGCTACAAGCGCCTGGAGGTCCGCATCGAGCTGGATAACGACCTGTGGCGCCTGAGTGTGCTCGATTCGGGAGGCGGTATTGGTGATGAGCACCTGGCCAAGGTCTTCGACCCGTTCTTCACCACCAAGCCGGTGGGTGAAGGGCTAGGCCTGGGCCTGGCCATTTCCTATGGCATCGTGCATGAGGCGGGCGGCCAGCTGCAGGCCGAAAATCTGCCTGGCGGCGCACGCCTGAGCCTTACCCTGCCCCGCGACCTGGAGCCTGTATGTTGAATTCAGTGATCGTTGTCGACGATGAAGCCAGTATCCGTACCGCCGTCGAGCAATGGCTGAGCCTGTCCGGCTTCAGCGTACAACTGTTCGCCCACGCCGAAGCGTGCCTGGCACAACTGCCAGAGCACTTTGCCGGGGTGATCATCAGCGATGTGCGCATGCCGGGCATCGATGGCCTGCAGTTGCTCGAACGCCTGCAAAAGGCTGACCCCGACCTGCCGGTGATCCTGCTGACCGGCCACGGTGACGTACCGATGGCGGTGGAGGCGATGCGCAACGGTGCCTACGACTTCCTCGAAAAGCCCTTCACCCCGCAACACCTGCTGGGCAGCCTGCGCCGTGCCCTGGAAAAGCGCCAGCTGGTGCTGGAAAACCGCCGGCTGCACGAACAGGCAGACTTCAAGTCGCGCCTCGAAGGCACGCTGCTGGGCATGTCCCAAGGCCTGCAGCAACTGCGCCGGCAGGTACTGGACCTGGCCGGCTTGCCGGTCAATGTGCTGATCCGCGGCGAAACGGGCAGTGGCAAGGAGCGCGTGGCCCGCTGCCTGCACGATTTCGGCCCGCGTGCGGCTAAGCCCTTCGTTGCCCTGAACTGCGCGGCAATCCCCGAAGCGCTGTTCGAGGCCGAGCTGTTCGGCCATGAGAGCGGTGCCTTCACTGGCGCCCAGGGCAAACGGATCGGCAAGTTGGAATATGCCAATGGTGGCACGGTGTTCCTCGATGAGATCGAGAGCATGCCCCTGGCCCAGCAGGCAAAACTGTTGCGCGTGCTCCAGGAACAGAAGCTCGAACGCCTGGGCGCCAACCAGAGCATCAGCGTCGACTTGCGCATCATCGCCGCGACCAAACCCGACCTGCTGGAAGAAGCCCATGCCGGGCGCTTTCGTGAAGACCTCGCCTACCGTTTGAACGTCGCCGAGCTACGGCTGGCGCCGTTGCGTAAACGGCGTGAAGACATCCCGTTGCTGTTCGAGCACTTTGCCCGTGCTGCCGCTGAGAAGCTGGGCAGAACGGCGCCGGTGCTCAGCGCCAGCCAGCTGGCTCAGCTGCTTTGCCATGACTGGCCGGGCAATGTGCGCGAGTTGGCCAACGCGGCAGAGCGGCACGCGCTGGGGCTGGGTTCGCCGAACAGTGAAGTGGTGCCGGCCGGGCAGTCGCTGGGCGAGCAGATGGAAGCGTTCGAAGCGCAGTGTTTGCGGGCGGCGTTGCGCCAGTGCAAGGGCGAGATCAAGGGGGTGATGGAGGCTTTGCAACTGCCGCGGCGGACGTTGAACGAGAAGATGCAGCGGCATGGGCTGGTGCGGGAGGATTATATCGAGCGGTAGGCGGTTTTCCGCTTATCTGATGTGCGGGGTAAGCGGATATTTGCTTATGGCGGCTAGTTTGGGGCTGCGCTGCAGCCCTTCGCGACGCAAGGCCGCTCCTACACGGGCGCGTTGCCAGGCCTTGGTAGGCGGGCTGGGTGCCATGCGTGCCCGCAAATGAATCACTTCGCACCCGTTTGGCACACCTTCTGCAATCACTGTGGCAAGCAGCGCTCCGGCGCGCTCCACAAAAACAACGAGAAGGTATCCCTGATGGATAACGCCACCTCCCTGCCCACCGGGGCGGCCATTGCGCCGGCCGCAGAAAAAACCACCGCCAGCCGCCTGAAGTCGATTTTCAGCGGGTCCATCGGCAACATGGTCGAATGGTACGACTGGTACGTCTACGCCGCATTCTCGCTGTACTTCGCCAAAGCGTTCTTCCCTGCCGGCGACACCACTGCACAATTGCTCAACACCGCCGCGATCTTTGCCGTGGGCTTTCTCATGCGCCCGATCGGTGGCTGGCTGATGGGCCTGTACGCCGACCGCAAAGGCCGCAAGGCCGCACTGATGGCCTCGGTGCTGCTGATGTGCGCAGGCTCCCTGGTCATTGCCCTGACCCCTGGCTATGAAACCATCGGCGTCGCCGCCCCGATCCTGCTGGTGCTTGCGCGCTTGCTGCAGGGCTTGTCGGTGGGCGGAGAGTACGGCACCTCGGCCACCTACCTCAGCGAGATGGCCAGCAAGGAACGCCGTGGCTTCTTCTCCAGCTTCCAGTACGTGACCCTGATCTCTGGCCAGCTCATTGCCCTGGCGGTGCTGATCATCCTGCAGCAGACGCTGACTACCGAGCAGCTGTATGCCTGGGGCTGGCGTGTGCCCTTCGTGATCGGCGCGCTGTGCGCGGTGGTTGCGCTGTACCTGCGTCGCGGCATGGAAGAGACCACCTCCTTCACCAAGAAGGAGAAGGCCAAGGAAAGCCTGATGCGCACCCTGATGCGTCATCCCAAAGAGCTGATGACCGTGGTCGGCCTGACCATGGGCGGCACCCTGGCCTTCTACACCTACACCACTTACATGCAGAAGTACCTGGTCAACACGGTGGGCATGAGCATCACCGACTCGACCACCATCTCGGCCGCCACGCTGTTCCTGTTCATGTGCCTGCAACCGCTGGTCGGCGGCTTGTCCGACAAGATCGGCCGACGCCCGATCCTGATCGCCTTCGGTGTGCTCGGCACCCTGTTCACCGTGCCGATCCTCAGCACCCTGCACACCGTGCAAAGCTGGTGGGGCGCGTTCTTCCTGATCATGGCTGCGCTGATCATCGTCAGCGGCTACACCTCGATCAACGCAGTGGTCAAAGCCGAGTTGTTCCCGACCGAAATCCGCGCCCTGGGCGTTGGCCTGCCGTACGCCCTGACCGTATCGATCTTCGGCGGCACCGCCGAATACGTGGCCCTGTGGTTCAAGAGCAACGGCATGGAAACCGGCTTCTACTGGTACGTCACCGGCTGCATCGCCTGCTCGCTGTTGGTGTATGCCACCATGAAAGACACCAAGCAGCATTCGCGGATCACCACTGACTGATTCAGGTCCGCGGGTCTTGAACAGGGGCGCTCCTTCATGGGGGCGCCCCTTTTTTGCTGGGTTGTGGATGCCTGGCGATTATATTTGGGCCACCAGGTGCCTGGCTTGATTTTTTCAAGGGGACGAAGATAGAGCGCCGCCCGCGCGGCGCATCGCGAGCAAGCTCGCTCCTACATCTGTTTCGGGCCAATTATTCCTGAGGCATTGGCGCGCCCCCCTTGGTGCTCGCCTCAATATCGCGTCGTACGAACAAGGCCGTCGCGCGCAAATGCCCAGGCCGCACTGGCCCGAAACAGATGTAGGAGCGAGCTTGCTCGCGATGCGCCGCGCGGGCGGCGCTCGATCATGTGAGCCGATTAGCGGACTTATTCGGCTCACGGGTGCCTGGCCCCGCTACTACACGCAGGCATCGCGCATTTCTGGTTCGTCACGCCGCCCATCAGCACCACTACCCGCAACGTCCCAGTAACGCGCCAGGTTTCCTATCTTAATGCCCCATTAATTCCGCGCCGCCATGCTGCAAGGGCTGACGAAGCGATGATCCGCGCCCTGACAATACACCTCAGGCCCACTGCCTGATTCACCGTCAGCACGGGCCAACTAATCGATAAAAACGATATTTAGACGCTATTTTTTGCGCTTTTTTATCAATTTTATCAGCGTAGGATTAAACCCATAGAAACAACAACCCCTCGCCACCCTGGAGCAACGACCATGAAAAACAAACTGATCCTCACCCTGGCCCTTTCGGTTTTCGCTGCTGGCGCCTTCGCCGAAGACGGCTTCGATCGTACCAATGCCCATACCTTCGCAGCGGTGCAAACCCAAGCCGCCACTTACGCCGAAGACGGTTTTGACCGCACCGGCGGCCAACGCTTCGCCGAAGACGGCTACGACCGCACTGGCGCCCAACGCTTCGCTGAAGATGGCTTCGACCGCACCGGCGGCCAGCGCTTCGCCGAAGACGGCTTCGACCGCACCAACGCTCACCGCATCAGCTGACCGCTGATGCGCGTACCCAGCCCGGCTTCGGCCGGGCTTGATCATTTTCAGGCGGGCACAGGCTTGGCACACTAGAGGCCTTCGTCCCCAAGAGGTAGGGCAAGCAAGCCCAGCACCGATGTATTACTACGAACCTGCCAAAGGCCACGGCCTGCCCCACGACCCCTTCAACGCCATCGTCGGCCCCCGCCCCATTGGCTGGATCTCGTCCCACGACCGCGAAGGCCGCCTGAACCTGGCGCCCTACAGTTTTTTCAACGCCTTCAACTACATCCCGCCGATCATCGGTTTCTGCAGTGTCGGGCGCAAAGACAGCCTGAACAACATCGAGCAGACCGGCGAGTTTGTCTGGAACCTGGCGACCCGGCCTTTGGCCGAGGCGATGAACCAGAGCTGTGCGGCGGTAGCGGCAGACATCGATGAGTTCGCGTTGAGCGGCCTGACGCCAGCACCGTCGCGTGTGGTGCAGGTGCCCCGCGTAAGCGAAACGCCGGTGGCGTTCGAGTGCAAGGTCAGCCAGATTGTCCAGCTGCAGCGGGCAGACCAGGCGCTGGTGCCCAGCTGGCTGATCCTGGGTGAAGTGGTGGCGGTGCACATTGCCGAGCACCTGCTCAAGGACGGCATCTACGATACCGCTGCCGCTGAGCCGATCCTGCGTGGTGGCGGCCCGGCGGATTACTTCGAACTGGGCAACCTGTTCAAGATGGCCAGGCCGCAGGTGGGCGACTGATCACCAGATCAGCTCGCCCTCATCACTGACGCCCTGCAGGCGTTCGAGTTCGGCGCAGGCGGCCTCGTCGGCCGCCATGGCCCCCTTGAACACCTGGCCGTCCAGTACCTTG
>NZ_JANIAG010000179.1:0-11338 GCF_028682155.1 Pseudomonas sp. 39004 | reverse complement strand
CTGCCGGGTTCCACCGGCGCGTGCCGCACGGCATGGGTCGCCCACACGACCTGCTCTGGGGGATGCCCCTGTCTGCGCTGCCTGCCGATACCCCGCAGTGGGCGCTGCAGGTGGTGGCAAGCGGCCAACCTGTGGTGGTGCGCCGTGCAGCCTGCGCGGACGGCTGCGTGGCGGTGGGCGTGCGCGGGCAAAGCCGGGATCAGCGGCTGGGCACGCAGATGCGCCTGGGCGATATCCAGCGTCTGCAAAGCCCTGAGGCATTGCGTTGTTGCGAGCCGAGCCTTTGGCCTGCGCTACAGGCCTTGGCCTCGGTGGCCCCGGTGCTCGACACCTGCGGGCTGGCCTGGGGCCCGACGGGCGGGGTGGGCTACCAGTTGGCCACGGGCATTGGCGTGTTGCACCTGGCCAGCGATCTGGACCTGGTCCTGCGTGCGCCGCACCCTTTGACACGGGCAAAGGCCGAGGAACTGCTGGACATCCTCGACTGCGCACCGTGCCGTATCGATGTGCAGCTGGAAACACCGGCAGGCGCCGTCGCCCTGCGCGAATGGGCAGGTTTTGCCCGGCGCGTACTGCTCAAATCGCCGCTCGGCGCGCGCCTGGTCAGCGACCCCTGGGCTGCCCTGGAGTGCGCGGCATGAGCAGCCTGTTCGCGTTCCCCGGCCAAGGGGCTCAGCAGGTGGGCATGTTGCATCGTCTGCCTGACGACGCCGGTCAATTGCTGGAAGAGGCCAGTGATACTTTGGGCCAGAGCGCCCTGGGCCTGGACAGCCAGGAGGCCCTGCAGGGCACCCGTGCGGTGCAGCTTTGCCTGCTGCTGAGCGGGGTTGCCTGGGCCCGTTGGCTGATGCAGCGCAGCCCTGCGCCGGACTACGTGGCCGGCCTGTCGATTGGCGCCTATCCCGCTGCGGTTGCGGCGGGTGCCCTGGGGTTCGCCGATGCTGTGCGGCTGGTGGCCCTGCGTGGCGAGCTGATGCAGTGCGCCTATCCGCACGGTTACGGTATGACCGCACTCAGCGGCCTCGACCTGGCTAGCGTCGAGCGTTTGCTGAGGGCGGTGGGCGGCGAGGTCTACGTCGCCAACCTCAACAGTGAAAACCAGATCGTCATTGCCGGCAGCGAGGCGGCCATGGCCGCGGTGGCACGCCGCGCGCGCAGCCTGGGCCAAGGCGTCGCACGGCGCCTGGCGGTGAGCGTGCCATCCCATTGCCCGCTGCTCGCCGGCCCGGCTGCAGAGCTTGCCAAGGCCTTTGCCACGGTCGAGCTGCGCCGGCCTGCGATCACCTACCTGAGTGGCAGCAGTGCACGGCCAATCTTCGATACACAGCGCTTGCGCGACGACCTGGCCGGCAACATGGCACAGGTGGTGGATTGGCGTGCCACGTTGCGCAACGCCTATGAACGCGGGGTACGCCTGCACCTGGAAATACCGCCGGGCAGTGTGCTCAGCGGCCTGGCCCGGCCGGTGTTTGAACAGGGCAGGGTGGTGAGCGTGGAAGGCACCCGTCCAGACACCCTCGACGCGCTGCTGCGCCAGGAGGTGGCCCAGAACCGATGATGGCAGGCTGGAGCGATGCCTGTAGGAGCGGCCTTGTGTCGCGAAAGGCCGCAAAGCGGCCCCGACAATCTGGCAACTCCCACATTGACCGCGTGAGCCGCGCAAGTGTGTGTTTACGAAGAACAACAACAAGCAACTTCGACACTACCTGAGGACAACAACAATGATTATCTATGGTGTGGCTCTGCTGGCGGTATGCACGCTTGCCGGCGTCATCGTCGGCGACTTCCTGGGCGTGCTGCTGGGTGTCAAATCCAATGTGGGCGGGGTCGGCATCGCCATGATCCTGCTGATCTGTGCGCGGTTGTACAGGCAGCGCCATGGCGGCATGAGCAAGGAGTGCGAGTTCGGCGTCGGCTTCTGGGGCGCCATGTACATCCCGGTGGTGGTGGCCATGGCCGCCCAGCAGAATGTGGTCACCGCCCTGCATGGCGGGCCGGTGGCGTTGCTGGCGGCGATCGGCGCAGTACTGGTGTGCGGTGCGACCATCGCGCTGATCAGCCGCAGCCACCGCGGTGAACCGTTGCCCGCACTTGAGCCTGCCCCCGAAGCCCCGGTGCAGGTTGCCCCTGCAGGAGGTCGTTGATCATGTGGCCGATCATGGACAATGCCCTGGAACACAACGGCCTGATCACGGCCTTCGCGGTGGTCGGTGCGATCATGTGGTTGTCGGTACTGATGTCGAAATACCTGACCTTCGGCCGGGTGCACGGCTCGGCGATCGCCATCGTCATCGGCCTGGTGCTGGCCTGGGTAGGCGGCACTGTTACCGGCGGGCAAAAAGGCCTGGCGGACATGGCGCTGTTCTCAGGCATCGGCCTGATGGGCGGGGCGATGCTGCGAGACTTCGCCATCGTCGCCACGGCCTTCGAAGTGCAGGCCACCGAAGCCCGCAAGGCCGGGATGATTGGCGCCGTGGCGTTGCTGCTGGGCACGGTGCTGCCGTTTATCGTCGGTGCGGCGGTCGCCTATGCGTTCGGTTACCGCGATGCCGTGAGCATGACCACCATCGGAGCGGGCGCCGTCACCTATATCGTCGGGCCAGTGACGGGCGCGGCCCTAGGCGCCAGCTCCGATGTGATGGCGTTGTCGATTGCCACGGGGTTGATCAAGGCGATTCTGGTGATGGTGTTCACGCCGGTATCGGCGCGCCTGCTGGCCCTGGACAACCCGCGTTCGGCCATGGTGTTCGGCGGTTTGGCCGGGACGGTGTCGGGGGTGACGGCGGGGTTGGCGGCAACGGACCGGCGGCTGGTGCCCTACGGCGCGTTGACGGCGACGTTCCATACCGGGCTGGGCTGCCTGATGGGGCCTTCGATCTTGTATTTCTGTGTGCGTGGCTTGATGGGTTAAAGGCGATGGGCTGCGCAGCAGCCCCATCCCCCGAATCGGGGAAAGCCGTTGGGGAATCCTCCCCAATCTGTTTCGGTTGATCGCATAACACACTGAAATTAATAGCAATTCACATGTGGCATATACCTTGCTGAACCTCCTCGCAGAGTTCCTGTGTTCCGGAGGTGCAGCATGTCGACCCCGCTCAAAGGCCCCGTCCTGTCATCATTCTTCCTGGCCCTGCTTGGCTGGGAAGCGACCAGCGAGGCAGCTGTGCAGTGCCAGCGCACCTTGGTCGCCAATGTGGTGGCACTGGACCAGCCGCTGATGTTCAACCGCCTTGGCGCGCAAAACGCCAACGGCATGATGTTCGCCCTGCGCGAGGATGTGGTGGACGAGCACCAGGTCCCGCTCGGCAAAGGTGGCGCCGCCGTGCCTGGCAAAGTCACCTTGCGCCCGGACAAGCGCCCACGGCCAATCGTGTTGCGTGTGGCCGCAGGCGACTGCCTCACCGTCAACCTGACCAACCTGCTGGCCTACCAGGCCAACCCCAACAAGCACGGCATCGACCACGAAGAGAACGAGGCCGAAGGGGAGGAGGAGGAAGGGCCGGAAACCGAATTCGAAAACGAAGGCGGTGAGCACTTCGTCGCCGATGAGCAAGTCAGCGACCGCCACGTAGGCTTCCAGGTCAACGGCCTGCAAGCGGTCAACAGCATTGGCGATATTGCTGCCAACACCGGCCGCAACGGCAACTTCCTGGTGTCACCGGGCAACACCCGCAGCTACACCCTGTATGCCGAACGCGAAGGGGCGTTCGCCGCCACCAGCCAAGGCGCGACCTTCGGCGGCCAGGGCGGTGCCGGTAACGTTGCCAATGGCTTGTTCGGCCAGGTGGTGGTGGTGCCCAAAGGCGGGCGCACCTTCCGCAACACCCTCACAGAAGAAGAGATGCGCCTGGCCAGCACCGGCCGCACCGCCACTGGCCAACCGGTTATCGATTACCAGGCACGCTACCCGCAGGCCGAGCCTTGGATCACCGAAGGCAAGGCCGGGAAACCGATCATCGCCATGGTCGATGGCAACGAGATCCTCAACAGCGAGACCGATGCCATTGTCATGGGCCCCAACCCCGATGGCAGCTTCCCGCGTTCGACCTATCCGCTGGAAAGCGTCAACAAACGTAACCCGGCGCTGCCCAACCGGCTGGACGCGTTCCGTGATTTCGCCTCGCAGTTCGCCGACGAAGTGGCCGCAACCCAGGCCTTCCCCGGTTACTGGGCCGACCCGATCATGGGCCATGTACTGGAGCCGACCCGTGATTCGTTCATGATCAACTACGGCTCGGGGGGCATGGGTGCCGAAGTGGTGGCCAACCGCCTGGGCGTGGGCCCGATGCACGACTGCTTGTCCTGCGCCTACGAGGAGTTCTTCCTCAGCGCCCACACCGTGGGCGATATCGGCACGCTGGTGGATGTGCCGGCCAACGTTGGCCTGGAGAACATCCGCCCAGGCGAGACGCCGCCGGCCAGCGCCATCGGCGTCAAGGCCAGCATGGCCCTGTACCCGTCAGAACCGGCCAACGTCCACCACAGCTACATTGGTGACTTCACCAAGTTCCGCAACACGCACAACGGTCACGAACAGCACATCTTCCATTTGCACGGGCACCAATGGCTGTTCAACCCCAACGACGATAACTCCGACTACGTCGACGCCCAGGGTATCGGCCCGGGCATCGGCTACACCTACGAGATCGCCAACGGTGGCTCTGGCAACCGTAACCGGGTGGCCGGCGATGCCATCTATCACTGCCACTTCTACCCGCACTTCGCCCAGGGCATGTGGGCCATGTGGAGGGTGCACGATGTGTTCGAGGAAGGCACCCGGCTGGAGGTCAGTGGCCAGGCCGCGAACGGCTACCACAGCACCCCGTTTGCCCTGCGCAGCGGCAAACCGGCGGTTGGCGCGCGGGCCTTGCCCGACGGTGAAATCATTGCCGGCACACCCATCCCCGCCATCGTCCCACTGCCTGGCAAAGCCATGGCGCCCATGCCGGGCAAGGTGGTCGTGGTACCCAAACTTGCCGAGCAACGGGTGGCAGCCAATGACGAGGAGGATGACGACGGCGAGGAGGGCGACGATGACCACGGCCATGGGGTAGCTGAACCCAAGGCCGTCGGCTCGCTGGCACTGGTTGACCGCAGCGAGAGCAACCGTAACGCCGATGGCACCTTGAAAAACCCCGGTTATCCGTTCTGGATCGGTGGCATGGAAAGCAGTGTCGGCCAACGGCCTCCCACCCCGCCGCTGGACATGCTCGACCCTGCACTGGCCCAGCAACTCAAGAACAGCGGCAACGCCCTGTGGGCCAACCTGGACGCCAACCAGGTCGATGGTTGGGATGGTGGCCTCGGCCGGCATGCACTGGATGGTGTTTCGGCAGGGGGTGAAGCACAGACCACCACCACCAAGCTGGATTTCTCCAAGGTGGTGCACAAAGCCAAGCCGATCTACCTGCCCGAAGAGGGCACGGAAGTCGAGCAGGCAGCCATGAAATTCCACGCCAAGGCCGAGCACCCCAGCTATGCGCTGATACCCGGCAGCCAACCGGTGGCGCGTAACTTCCGCACCAACGGCGCCCTGCCGACCGCCGGTGCGCCGTTCTTCGAACCCTGCATGGACGACCGTGGCAAGCGCCTCACCCAGTCGTCGGGTGTGGGCGAGTACGCCAGCGGCGAGAGCCTGACCGGCATGAACTTCCGCGGCGCTTCCACCTTCACCGCCGACCGCCCGCGCATCTACAAGGGCGCCAATATCCAGTTCGATGCTGTCTATAACAAGGTCGGCTACCACTTCCCGCAGGCACGCATCATCGCCCTCTGGGAAGATGCCTGGCCGGTGATCACCAAGCAGCGCCCGCCAGAGCCGTTGGTGATGCGCATGAACACTTTCGACTGCACCATGTACCAGCACACCAACCTGATCCCCTCCATTTATGAGATGGACGACTACCAGGTACGCACCCCGACCGACGTGATCGGCCAGCATATCCACCTGCCCAAGTGGGACCTCACCGCAGCCGACGGTTCGGCCAACGGCTGGAACTACGAGGACGGCATCCTCTCGCCCGGCAGCGTGGTCGAGCGCGTGCATGCCATTCGTGCCTACAACGGTTGTACCGAAGGCGACAGCCGGGACGGTACCGCCGCCTGCCCGAAAGCCAAGCAACACCCTTACTTCGGGCGTTTCGGCCGGGCCGACTGGGTGGGCGCGCGCACGGCGATGCAACGTTGGTTCGCCGACCCGGTGGTCAACGTGCATAACGTCGACCGTGGCCTGGGCACCATCTTCACCCACGACCACCTTGGCCCATCGACCCACCAGCAGTTGGGCCTTTACGCCACGGTATTGGCCGAGCCTGCCGGCTCTACCTGGTACCACGCCGAAACCGGCGAGCAGCTGTACAACCCGTCTCGCCAGGACGGCGGGCCGACCTCGTGGCAGGCGGTGATCAAGACCGGTGACCATGACGGCGATGGCCGTAACGACAGCTACCGCGAGTTCTTCCTCGAGTACAGCGACTTCCAGCATGCCTATGAAGCGGGCGTGTACGTTGGCGCGGGGCCAGACGGTATTCCCAATGGCCAGTCGTACCCGGCCACTGCCGACAGCTTCCGCTACGCCATCAACCCACCGGTACGGCAGAAGGCCTCGTCGCTGCTCGAATCGGTGGTCGAGTCGCGTGGCGGGCTGAGCCCAGGGTGCCCGACCCGGCCGTGCCCACAGGCCATTTCGGTGGATGACCCTGGCATGTTCGTCGTCAACTACCGTAACGAGCCGCTGGCCCTGCGGGTGTTCGACCCCAACAAGGTGGCCCCGGACGGCAAGCGTGGCATGCAGGCCGACGGCCTGGGCGGCGACCTCAGCTATGCCTTGCAAAGCCGCATTGACCGCGCGATCCCGGCGATGAACATGGCGCCTTCGGCGATCACCTCGGCGGTGGGCCCCACCGGTGGCACCACGGTATTCCCGCCGCACATCAACACCGCCGGCAGCGAACCCGGCGACCCGTTCACGCCAATGTTGCGCACCTACTCGGGCGACAACGTGCGGCTGCGCATGCATGCCGGTGGCCATGAAGAGGAGCACAACGTCACCTTGCACGGGGTCAAGTGGCTGCAGAACGGCTCGGGCTTTGGCAGCAGCTCCAACTCGGGGTGGAAAGCGTCGCAGATGATCGGCATCTCCGAGCAACTGGGCTTCATGGCGCCGGTGTCGATGATCTCCAGCTCCGCCGCCACCAACGGCGACTACCTGTACTCGCTGGACGCGGCATTGGAAGGCTACTGGAATGGCATCTGGGGCATCATGCGCAACTACACCACCTTGCGCCCGGACCTGTTCCCGCTGTCGAACAACCCGCAGCCGGTGGCCATGCGCAACACCGTGAACTTTGACGGCATCTGCCCGAAAACCACGGCCAACGTCAATGGCATCGGCACCCGGGCGACGGTCAAGCGCAACTACGAGATCGTCGCCGCACTGGCCAACGACATCCTCGAGAACCGCCACGGCGTCAGCATCGCCGACCCGGCGGGGGTTGGCCAGCATGTCGGTGGCCCGCTCAAGGCCGCCGGCGGCACCCTGGTGTTCAACAGCCGCACCACCAGCATCCCGCAGGTCACGGTGGTCGACGAGGAGGACGGCACCACCTTCACCGTCGGCGGCCACAGCGCACCGCTGCACGACCCGACCGCTGTGCTGTATGTGCGCAAGGCAGACCTGGATGCCAGTACCGGCAAGCTCAAGCCCGGCGTGCCGGTAGAGCCGCTGGTGCTGCGCGCCAGCGCCGGTGACTGCATCAGCATCACCTTGGAAAACCGCCTGCCGCTGGTGATGCCCGACCTGCCGAGCACCGCAGTGATGCAGAACGTGGTCAAACGTGACCGCAACGGCAGCGAAGGCTCCACCGCCTTCAACAACAACCTGATGCGGCCTTCCAGCCATGTGGGCCTGCATGCCCAGTTGCTGGCCTACGACATCACCAAGTCCGACGGTGCCAACGTTGGCCTCAACCCGGTGCAGACCGTGCCGCCGCGGGCCGGCAACAGCGGCGCCTACCCGTCCAAGGTGTACCAGTACTACGCCGGCCACCTGGAGCGCGAAGGTAAACCGGTGCTGCAACTGGGCCGTACGGTAGACAACATCAACACCACGGCGATCGAGTTCGGCGGCCTCAACCTGACCCCGTCGGACTTCATCAAGCAACCGCAAAAAGGCCTGGTGGGTGCCATGAGCATCCTGCCGCAGGCTGCCACCTTCACCGAGGACACCGCCAGCCGTGCCCAGGCGACAGTGAAAGTCAGCGGCCAGCCCGACTACCGCGACTTTGTCACGGTGTGGCAGCGCTCGATGAATATGCGCTGGGCTGATGGCCGGCCTGTGGAAGGTATCGCCACCGAGGGCAATGGCGTGCCGGGCGACCCTAAAGACAACGGCAACATGGCCATGAACTACAAGACCGAACCGTTGTGGCTGCGCTTCGGCATGGCGCCGGACGCACCCTTCGGCCACGCCGACGGCAATGGCTTTGCCGATGTGCCAAATGCCCACATGGCCTACAGCAACGCCCTGGTCGGTGGCGACCCGCAAACGCCGGTGCTGTGGGCCAAACCTGGACAGCCGGCGCGCAGCCATGTGCTGATGCCAAGCGGTGGCAGCCGCGGTATCACCTACCAGCTGGACGGGCACCTGTGGCCGCTGCACGCCTACCAGGCCGAGAAGAACGACGCCGATGGCTACCCGATGAGCCTGCCTGGCATCGGCTCGGTGCGCTTCGGCTACAACCCGATGTCCATCTACATCGGTGCCCAGGAAAGCGTACTGCCGGCGGCGCACTTCAGCTTCATGCTGCCCAGCGCAGGCGGGGCCAACGCGGTGCCGGGGGACTACCTGTTCCGCGACTACGCCGCCTACGGCAACCTCTCGGGGCTGTGGGGGATCTTGCGGGTAACCAACGAAGCGCCGCCGGCAACGGCTGCAGCACAATAACGACATGGGAGCGCGAGCATGAACAAGAAGACTCGCCCTGCTTACTTGGGGGTACTGCTGGGGGTAGCGCTGATCGGCCTGGGCGTTGCCTATGAAAAACTCTGGTGCGACCCGCGCGAGCTGTTGCAGGAGCCTGCCGACCCGCAGGCCCTGCATCGGCTCAGCCGGGACGGCGTGACCGTGGAGTTCGAGGCCCGCCCGCTGGCCGGGGGCGAGCTGCGCGAAGGCGCCTTTGCCAGCATTCGCTTCAAGGTCAGCGACCAGACCAGCGGCCAGCCGCTGTCGGGCATGGCGCCGGGGGCCTGGATCGACCCGGCCCAGTCGGCACCGGTTGGCGACCGCGACCAAAGCTGCAAGGCCCGTGTCGCACTGTTCTTGAAAAGCAGCATTGGCGCCCGGCCGCTGCTCGACCTCAACAGCTACTTCCTGTTGATGCTGAACAAGGACGCCAGCCTGACGGTGATCGACCCGACGGTGTCGGTGGGCGGTGTCACCAGCACCATGGCCCGCATCGAATTGCCGGGCAGCCCCATGGACTGGGCAGCCACCGGCGACGACAAACAGGTGTTCGTGTCGATCCCCGAACGCGGCAAGGTATCGGTGATCGACACCGAAACCTTCACCCGCGTGGCGGACCTGGACGCCGGCGAGCAACCGACACGGGTGGTGCTGCAACCCGACCAGCACCGGCTTTGGGTGGGCAACAACAGCAGTGACCCGGCCAAGGGTGGGGTAACGGTGATCGATGTGCCCGGGCGCAGTACGCTCAAGTCCTTCGCCACCGGCTCCGGGCACCACGAGATCGCCTTCAGCAGCGACTCGCGCTACGCCTACGTCAGCAACCGCGACAGCGGCACCCTGAGCATCATCGACATCCCCGAAATGCGCCTGGCCAAGACCCTGGAGGTGGGCCCGCACCCGCTGTCGGTGAGCTACTCGGCGTTGTCCCAGGCGGTCTACGTGGTCGACGGCAGGGAAGGCACGGTGCGGGTATTCGATGGCCGTAGCCATCAATTGCGCCACACCCTCACGGCTGAACAAGGCCTGGGCCCGATGCGCTTCAGCAGTGACGGGCGTTACGGCATCGTGCTCAACACCCTGGAAAACCAGGCCCTGGTGATCGACGCCAGTACCGACACGCTGATCCACCGCATCCCGGTGGCGGCCGAACCGTATCAGCTGACCTTCACCAAGGGCTATGCCTACGTGCGCGGCCTGGCCTCGCCGAGGGTCAGCATGATCAACCTGGGCAGCCTTGGGCAGGGGCGTTCGCCGATCGTCCAAGGCTTCGACGCAGGCCCCGCCGCGCCGCGCCAGGCCGGCGACCTGCCGCTGGCCCAGGGGCTGTCGGTATCGCGTGACGACAACTCGGTGTTCGTGGTCAACCCGGTGGACAACACCACCTACTTCTACGCCGAGGGCATGAACGCGCCGATGTCCGGCTACAACAACCGCGGCCATCAGGCCCGCGCCGCCATCGTCGTCGACCGCAGCCTGCGCGAGGTGGCCCCGGGGGTGTACGGCTCGACGGTGAAAATGCCGGCAGCCGGCAAGTTCGACGTGGCCTTCCTGCTCAACCAGCCGCAGATCATTCACTGCTTCAGCACCGATGTCGCCGCAGCGCCGAATGCCCGCAAGCACAAGGGCGCGCATGCCGAGTTTCTCGGCCTTGAACAGCCGCTGCCGCAGCACAGCGCCTTCACCGCGCGGGTGCGCATCGTTGGCGATGACGGCGAGCCGCGGCTTGGCCTGAGCGACCTGAGCCTGCGCTATTTCCTGGCGCCGTCGTCGATGCCGCGCAACCTGCGCCTCGTAGAAGTGGGCGAGGGCATCTACCAGGCTGCATTGACCCTGCCTGAAGCCGGCGCCTGGTACCTGCATGTGCAGTCGCCGTCGCTTGGCCGCAAGTTTGCCGAAGAAAACTACACCAGCCTGCGCGTCCTGCCGGCTTCGGTCTCCACGGCTGCCCAAGGGGACGCTACCCAGATGCAAATAAGGAGTGTGCGATGAACGCCAAGCATGCTTTTACACGGCTGGGCCTGAGCCTGGCGCTGCCACTGTTGTTGTCCAGCAACCTGGCCCTGGCCCATGCCGGGCATGACCACGATGGCCCTGCCGAGCAACCGCCCGCCGCGCGACAGGAGAAGGCCAGCCTGCGCTTCGCCGATGTCTCGCTGCTCGACCAGGATGGCATGCCGGTGCGCCTGGAGAAGGACCTGGTCGGGGATCACCTGGTGGTGATGGGGTTCATCTACACCAGCTGCACCACGGTGTGCCCGGTGGTGTCGTCGATCATGGGCAAGGTCCAGCAGCAGTTGGGCGGCCGTGTCGGCGAGGAGATCCACCTGGTGTCGATCAGCGTCGACCCGCAGCGCGATGACGCCAAGCGCCTGC
>NZ_JANIAG010000178.1:0-11355 GCF_028682155.1 Pseudomonas sp. 39004 | reverse complement strand
TGCAGGAGCTATACGTTAAACATACTTCTGCTTAACTGAAAAAACAAAGCTCGGGCTAGTGACAGGGAGCAAAACAACCAATCCCTATGCACTGCCCAAAACGAGGAAAGTGCTTCGAATTCCCGCAAGTGTCTTCTATTTAATGGAAGTCTGGATAGTAGCCGTCTTCATTGCATTCCTGAATGAATGATTGACGGCCTCACACCAACCTCAACGTTAGCCCAATCTCTTACGCTTTTTGCCACACCATGGACGCCGGGAAAGAGCGTTGAACCATCGACACCAAGTCGTGAGCAAAGATCTAGTAACGTGGGGGCTCAGTCACCTTCCTCTGCCGAATCACGGTCGATTCTCGGCAGTGGGGTATCAAGCACAACTTGAGAGAGGCCACGTAGTTGAGCGTTGTACTGCCATCGAATGAAGCGCTCGAATAGAAGGCCATTCTCACTCTTCAGACGCTGGTTCTCACTTTCGAGGCGCTGGATGCGCTGTTCCGCGATGGCCAGGCTTGCGGGCCGTTTCGTGGGCTGGGAACCCGATTTCTGCTGGATCTTTTTATCGAGAAACGCACTTTTCTCCCGAGCGTGCGCATTGAGCGTCTGTCGAGTTGGCCGCGTCCCGATCAAGCCCTCGGCTTGATCACACAATGCCTCCCATGTGAGCTTGCCATTCCACCCGTCAATCAAACTGACCAACAGCTCGATATCTCTATTCGTCAGATGTTTAGCCATAACTAGAAGGCCCCCAACAGCTTTCGCATCTCATGAATATCTGGTTCTGGAGAAATGAACCTGGAGGAGGACTGCCGGGCGGCAAGTTCTCGCCTCAGCGGGCTGTATTCATGTTCATTACTGAGCCGAATGGCGGTACCGTCCGGAAGGTCGGGCGACTCGAGTATCTGAATCAACTGCTCCAGTCGCTCCAAGGTCTTGATCTGATGCTGGCTCCAGCGGTCAGCCCCATAGGTTCCTGATGCATCTGCTGATTTGGCCTTTTCAAGCTGCACATGCGTAAGGCTCCGCTGCTGCCTGAGCCGATCGAGCTTGGTTGCGTCCCCTTTGGCTGTTCGGCAGGTTGGCTTGCCGCGTGAGCCTCGTTGTACAGCTTCATTGCAACCACTCTGTCGGAGTACATTGAGTCATCGGGTCGAAGCGGTGGAGGTTTGTTGTACATAAGGCTCTATAGTGGTGGCAAGGGCTCACGGAGCATGGCTAATTGGGCAAGAACCATGCCTGCTACCATTCTTTGCATCAATTCGCCCACCGATGGGATCGAGGCATCGTAGGACGATCTGAGCTGAACGGACGGCTTGGTATAGAGTTTTTGGCGCAAAATCCCTCTGACCGGGCGTCCTTATCCAGAGCGTACTATCGTTACCATCTTTCTATTTGTAGATGGTGGACTGGATGACGGTGGTTCAGGTAGTAGCGAAGGTAGTAGTCGACGACACTGGGCTCCAAAGTGAGATCCCAGTCTTGATTACTGAGCATGGTGTGGTCTCCTCGCTGGTTGATTACCTCCTGGACAACCACCACCTCAGCCCCAGCTGGCAGCGTTCGGTCATTCAGGCCACTAAACTGCTGCTCGAATACATGGAAGCTAACCAGCACAATTTCTCCGCCCCTCGTGACCTCTTCCAGGCCTTTGCATCACGGCTCTATACCGGAACAATTGGAGCTGATGGGCTAGATCCATCAGGCTTAGGCTGGATTCCGGCCAGTCGTCAGACATCGAACCGTCACGTCTCGATCCTTAGAGGCTTCACGGACTACTTAGCTGATCTATACGATGCCCCGACCATGAACCCCCTGATGACCGCCAGTACCTATGATCAGCGGCTTAACTATGCTGCCTGGCATCGCCGCAACAGCCATGATTTCCTAGGGCACATCAAAAACAAGGCGCTCTCGGAGAGCGTCGATCAGGCACGAAATATTCGAGGGCGGCGTGTGCTCAGCAGAGCTGATGATGACGCCATAGCGTTCCCCGAAAAGCTTTTCCAAGCGATGTATATGAATGGTTTTGGTGGCGCTGCTGATCCTAGGTGTGCAGTTCGAGACCAATTGATACTGATAATGATGCACGGGGCGGGCTTGCGCGAGAGCGACGCACAGCACCTATGGGTAGTGGATGTGGAAGATCACCCCCTGATCGAGGGCGGCGCTATGGTTCGTGTCTACCATCCGGAAGAAGGCAAGGCACCAAATAATTGGAGAAGTCGCAAAGGCACCACAACCCGGGCGGCCTACTTAAGCGAGAAGTACGCTCTAATACCCAGGAGCCTTCGCCAAGGCACGCAACGTGTTGGGTGGAAGACTAGGTTGGTTGACCACTCGGATAACTACATTCAGCTTCACTGGTTTCCTCCACGCTTTAGCGTACTTTTTATGAAGCTTTGGAGGGTCCATATACGATACTTGGCCACTGTAGCGCGGCACCATCCATACGCCTTCGTTTCCTACGAAGATTCCGTCGCTGGCCAGCCATATACTCTTCAAGCCCTTAACGGCAATTACAAGCGAGCCCTGGCGCGCATTGGCAAAACCGTTTCGAAGTCGCAGGGTCGATCTACCCATGGCCACAGGCACGCTTTTGGTCGGCGGTTGAGGCAGGCCGAAGTTCCCCCACAGATTATCCGCAAGGCTATGCATCACTCTTCCCTGGAATCGCAGAAGCGATATACCGCACCAGGTGTTGCAGAGGTTTCCACCGCGCTTACTACCGCTGGGGAGAGGCTGGATGCACTGACCGTAAGTGGCAAGATCATTTCCCCATTCATCAATTGGGTCGAAGTGCTCCCAGAAGCGCTGGAGGCATTCGACTCCCCAGAAATTCGTTAGCGAGCTCAGAAATCTTGACCAAGACAACACGCCGAGCCTCAAGAGACGGTCGCTCTTCGGACATGAATTTTAACTGGCTAGTGCGAGAGCGTGGCGAAGCCTGGGAGCGCTGGCGTCAGCTCTTATCCGGCTGGATAGCCGCGCAGACCGGTTCAATTGGCGTGAAGTTGAACGCGTTAAATTGGTTCTTAGTCTGTTACTTACCTACAGTGCCAGGTGGGGCCAGTCCAGACGTATTCTTCCAAGTCGCAGAGAGAGGGCTTTTGCCGGAGTTACGGCCACTTCTGGAGGCATCCATGAGCGCCACGACTGCCGTAAAGAACCAAAACTGGATCGTGGATCTGCTTAGCTGGGTCATCACCCAGAGCTACAGCGAGCCGAATGACTATGGCGTACCAATGGCTCTAGTCAAGAATCCGTTTGCCAAGGGCAAGGAAAAGACGGTAATTACCGAGACCGTGCACAACCCCTTGCCCTACGCATACATTCGGGAACTGCGGGATATTCTGTGTCCCCAGCCTAGGGGGACATTCCGCCACTGGGAATGGGCCCAGTCACAGTCAGGACAGCTGCGTTCTGATTTTGGAGATTGGTTCCCGGTCGAGCAGTCAGTCATCGACGAAGCTGACCCGGATTGCGTTTGGCGCTACAAAAATTATCGCTACGAACTCTGGTCGCCCGTTAGGTCAGTTGCGCTTCATGTAAAGCTTCATTTGCCTCTTCGCACCTATCAGGTACGTTTCTTGGACTCTGGTGAGGCAGATACGTGGCGGTACGAAGGTGGTGACTGGGTTTTAAACAATCGTCATGAGTACTCCCTAGGTCGTGAGGGTAACCCTTGGAAACGCGGGGTGTTCTGCCGTATCCACTCTCAGGATATCGGCGAAATCATGACTGGCCTCTATGTCAGCACAAACAAAACGGCAGATAAGAACAAGGAGTCTCGTGAGAGAGGTTACACAATCCCATGGCAGAACGAAGATGTTCTGTACTGGCTGGAACGCCTAAGGAATTGGCAAGAGAAATACAATCCTATAAACGGCCCTACGCCTTGTGCCCAGTTGGCCGAGAAGCACTTCGGTAGCGTCAAAAATGAAGAGCAGAAGAAAGACATGGGCTCAATCTGTTTCCTTTTTCGCGATCCCACGCTGACTTCAGGGGAGCGCGACAAGCCTATGGGAGGCTACACACTGCCCAACCTGTGGTATCGATTGCTCTCCACGTTAGAGGATCGAGTTGCCGACCGTGGCCACACTCTCTCGGACGGATCTAGGTTGCGATTTGTACAACCTCCCGACCCAAAATTGAACGTCCTGCCAACCAAAACGGATTTTCCGCTCCATAGCCTCCGTGTTTCGCTTCTGACGTGCTATGCCATGGAGGGTAGTGTCCCGATTCAAGTGCTATCCAAGCTGATTGCAGGTCACTCCAGGATCATCATGACGTTGCATTACATCAGGCCGACCCCGGCGATGGTATCCCAGGTAATGGACGTTGCAAGCGGACGCATCAGTGCTGCCCAGGATGAAAATCTAAAAATCTTTCTTCGAGATGCTGATATGCGTCAGATCCACTCTAAAACGGCATACCTTGATGGCAGCGCAGTCGAAATTGCGTTGGCGAACCGTAACACCATTGGCTGGGAGCAACGTCACATAGGCTTGTGTCTCGTAGGCGGCAACAGCGCTCGATCTGATGAAATGAGCAGCGTGGGCGGATGCTGGAACGGTGGTGAGATCATCGCGCGGAGCAGTACTGGCCCAGTCTATGGTCCAGTTCCACACGGCCTAGAGAACTGTTCCCGCTGCCGCTGGTTCATCACGGATGCTCGCTATCTACCAGCGCTTGTGGCTCACCTCAACGTAGTGAGCTATCGAGCCTCTCTGGTCTCATCCATTGCAGTTGAGATCGAGCAAGAACGCGACGAACTGCTGAACCAAAGGTACTTCGCTGAGCAGGAAAAACGCCCCTTCCTTCTGCAAGCGGAGCTGCAACAAGCTGACAGGCGCTATGAGAAGCAGATCAAGGAGGCTGATGAGTATTCGAAAGACTTGGTCTCCTGCTTCCAGCTCATCAGCAAGATTGTCGCAATCGAAGAGGGTCGCGCTATAGATGATTCTGCCACGAAGCTGGTAGCTGTGGGTTCCCTGGAGGATATCCATCAGCCCATCTCATTCATCGAAACTAGCAGTGAGCTATGGCAGATCTCTCAACTGTGCGAGAACGCTGAAATCTATGCTGATTTGACGGATGAGCTGAGGGGCACACCTGTCATCGAGAAGCGCTCCCGCGCTTTGAATCATCTCCTGATGCGTGGTGGCTACGCACCCATTTTGATGGGAATGGATGATCGCCTCCAGCTCATCGTTGGGAATGCGATGATGAGGTCCATGGCTTTGACGCTGTCTCCTAATGACCAACTGGAAGGATTCCGCGAAGTTTCTAGCCTGCTTGAGGCGGGAGAAGGCCTAATGCTTTTACCAGCCGCCATGGAGCCGCTGGAGCGCTTGACGAATCAACCGGTAGCGAAGCTATCCGAGCTGATCACAACCACCTCAAAACAACTCCGGGAGGCCATACGTGATCGACCCACATCTCATCTTTGAAGAACTTGTAGGTCAGGCCAACAAACAGCAGGCCAAGTCCCTAGCGGTGCTGCATGAAGTCCTGAAGGCTCATCAGAAAACAGGGAGTCGCAACTTCTCAATTGCCACGATCGCCAGGCTCTCCGTTGAGGCTGGAGGGCCATCTGCCTCAACAATCCGCAATAGCGGCGGGTTTCGCTTCCGCCAGCTGATTGAGGCTTGGGCTGCGAGTGTGGGGACGGATAGGAAAGCGCCTGCAAAGTCCAAGTGTCAGGGAATACCAAGTGACAACGAACTGCTTAGACGTATTGACGATCCAGCTCTGCGTGCAGTTTTTACGCAGGTATTGGCCGAGCGTCGTCGCTACTTGGCTGAGCTCAACCTATTGAAAAGCCAAACGGCCATCATTGTCGACCGCCGCCCGAATGTAATCGAGATACCTCAAATGAGCGACTCAGTTCAGGTGTTGCCCTCATTGAAGGGGGTTCTGAGTAATATGGAGATCACAGCCCTCAGGGAAGCGGTATCGAACGACTTCTTCGATAGACAAGGCTGGATGGTGACCAAGGCAGGCCAGGTGAAAGGGGACTCGGGCGAGATCTACAAGCATGGGTACGTGCCTGCGATTAGAAAGATCCTGAAGGAAATCCAATGATCTGACACACCAGAATAGAGATGGCTTGGTACAACGTCCGTCTCATTTAGATTGGCCGGCACAGACTGAATCGCCCCTGGTCTCCTAGACACCTCCAACCATAGTGACCTGGGGCAGGCCGGGATGTGGTGGTGACTAAGTACAACCTCTCATGTGCCTTGAAAGGATCCGTGAGATCTCGCTTAGGTGAATGATCGCCCCCCACTTGTTAAACTTCTCAGCTCGATGCCAAATCTCATCGATGACCGGGCTTATCTCTCGAGCTAGTTTGGAAAGCTGTGAGTTCCTTAGGCTGTGATCCAGAAGCGTTTGTGCAGGGGTCGCCAAGTCAATCCACCCTTCTCCACGCTCATCATGGTAGTCAAAGGGGAATCGTAAGCCGGTCATTTTGCAAGCGCCGTCGACCTTAACCCCACCGTTCTTCTTCAAGTACAAACACAGATATTCGTTCTTGTCTGAGGTGTCCAACTCATCCGGCCAAGACTCAAAGACCCAGTGCCGGCTTGGGCTGGCGACCTGCTCAGTGCCTTGCTCTGAGACAATTAGCTGATGATGTTGGTCTCCAGCAGCCTCAGCCTCCTTGCTCGGCCTATAGGCATAGAGCAGCGCATATGCATCTCTGCCCTCAAGCTCGTATGGCTGGTATTTGCTGAACGTGAACGGCCCCCGGGGCGAGTAGTCCGGCCTGGCTTTCCGGTTACGCTTGTAGGCGAGGATTGCATCCTTCACGTCTGCATCGGTGATGGGGCTAGTTTCGCCAGAGGCCCAGAGTTGCTGAAACCACTCCTTCGCCGCCTGTACCTCGTCAAGTCGGGTTGTATGGATCGCAGCCTCTAGCCAATGAGCGAGCTCTTGTCCCTCTAGGCCCAGGCCGTTCCGGCTGAGGTTGGCACTGCCGGCGACCAGGTTCGAATCACCAACAATGACTTTTGCGTGCAGGCGATCGCATTGTTTGATCTTGATGTGGGGATGTTCCGCAGCTAGTTTGCGCAAGTCATCGATCATCCATGGGTTTGTTCCCCCGCTGCGCAGGTTCACGATCATCCGGATGGGCTTGCTGATCTCAGGGTGAATCTGTACGCCTGCCCCCTCCCCCCAAAACGCAACCGCAACGTCCAGGCACGGCTCCTCGGCGACCACTTTCGCAACTACTGATTGGTACTGATCCGGGCGTACAAACACTCGATGACACTCCTGTGAAATGGGGGCGTTTCGGTGAAACAAGCCACGCCCTAGGATGCCACCTTTAGGGCTGACTATTACTCTGCCATACCGGCAACTGCTACCACATACCGAGGGAATGAGGCTGACCGTCCCCTCGCCGAAAACTGGCTCGATGCTCAGGTCCCCTCATCATTGGCACTTGTATTCGCCCCGCTTGGTTCAACCCTCTCCAAGTCTCGGAGGCGTGCTGAGCAATGATTCGCCGGGCTGAATACATCAATAAGAACGGTACTGCTCCTGATATGAAATGCAGTGATGTGCTCTGCTCGCTTTTCTTCAACCAAGACTGTGTACCAGTTGCTGATCGGGAGGCTCGGTGTATGTAGGTTGTGGGGACGCTCGTGATTTTAGGGCAGAACGATGTTGAGGCCGGCACTCAGTACCTGCTGCGTGAGGCCTGCCTCAGCCCTCGCAAGAAGGTGAAAGTTCCTGAGCTAGCGTTTGAGGCTTTCGAGCCATACCACGAGGCAAGAACGCCATTGCCACTTATCATCGCGGGGATGACGGACATAATACACGAGAGACAAACCCCGGGGCAGTGGCCCCGCATCAGGATGAATGGAGTTTGCGATGCCGCTCAATCTGCCGCGGCGTGCCATGTCTAGCGACAAATTCCAACATCGCATCTTGGATTGGCCACTCTAGGTCGAACTCTCCGTAGCTCCTGGTCAGCGACGGCCAGGCCGCTTTTAAGAGGCCACGTCGTCGATATGGTGGAGCCAACCAGATCCAATGTAGCTCCGGGGGAGATGCGGCCTCGCCATAGAACCCACAGGCGCCGGCGATAGCACCCTCATCACTTACGAACAAGTGGCCACGCCATTCTGGAGATGCGGCGTTGTCCGAGCTCCCGTCCCATTGCACTCGGTCATACCCAAACTCGAGCCGAAATGCCCGGGCCCGCTTCAGTACCTCATCGTGCATCCACAGTGGACTATCCGGCTCCACCAGAAGGCTGCCATCCTTCACGGGCATTAGCGCAATGACGCGGGGATCAGGTTGCGGGTTGATCGTACTCATCCGCTCTTGATGCAGAGTGGAGTGCCGACGTTCATCGGCAGGATTATTCTGTACGTAGCTGAGCCGACAGATACTACATTCCACAATGGGCGTTTCTAATGGTGCCTCATGCTTCGGGCCTTGGATCTCGAGCCGTACCGGAACATGGTCAGAGGAAATTACTGTGCAATGCATCCCCTGAGAGTCGGTGTGGCTGGTAGACTCAGTTTCAACTGCAGCTGAATGACCTTCGACCTGCAGAACTATCTTCCTACTCGAACGCCGATGCTCGTACTCAATTACCGCTAACTCGCTTTCGGTCAGAATACGGGCACTGCCCAATTTATCCGCTAGCTTATGCACCAGGCTGCTTGGGTCGACTTGTAGTCCGAGATGCTCTAATTGAATTAGCAGGTGAGCAACGTCGATTTCGCTGAATCCCTCAAAAGGATATGGTTCATCTCCAACTTGCTCCGGTCGGTAGCACAGGGTCAGAGTGGGGATGCCAAGGGCTGAAATCAGATCTTGCAGGATGTACTCGATTACGCCGCCTCCGCGCCGCTCTTCCATACCCAGCTTGTCCGTTAGCTCGATGAGGGAGATGTAGCCGTTCTCGGCGAGCTTACGCTCAATTGCAGAGGTCCTGCCGCTCGAATTCTCTCGGCGGTCCTCCTTGAGGATTCTGCAGAGCCCCTCTAAAGCTTTGCGAGAAATCGTGTAGTCCATGCGTTTGATCCCTCAAAAAATCGGCATAGTGACGTTACCGCAGTCCTGGCGCAACTAACACCCCCATTCAGAGCCAAAGGCTCTTGCTGGCAAGGTTCGGATTTGAGGATAAGATAATTCGGCTGTAGGCTAGTTTTTGTCGCATCCGCTGTTGATACTCTACAGGAAGGATGAGCCGCCCCGCTGTTTTAGCGCTTAGATCTGTCACCCTTTGCTGCCCCAATTCGAGAGCGGTGGTCAGAAAAAATCTGGCCCCGACTACAAATGTAGATACACCCATGAGCCTTATCCAAGAATATCGCAGCACCGAGGAGTCAATTCTCGAGCTGCAAAACCGCCCGGCCTCGCTGAAGCAACACCCGAGTCTCTAGGAGGAAATTCAGTTCGAGCAAAAGATCAAAGAATTGCTTAGCGAGTATGGCAAAAGTCTCCGCGATGTAATCAACATGCTGGACCCTCAGGGGGCCTATGGGAAGCAAACCAAGTCGAACGCCACAAATAAGCAGGCTCGCTCGCCACGCAAAGTCAAAGTATACAAAAACCCGAATAACGGTGAGATCATTGAGACCAAAGGCGGCAACCACAAAGGCCTGGAAACAGCAGTATGGCTCCGATGTTGTAGAAGGCTGGCTACAGGCCTGACGCCAGGCTCCCGTACAGCGTTGAGCTCCAGCCGGTAGCACCGGTGGCCAGGTTTGGTCCACGTATTCCATTGCAGCTTCACGGCTTAGGAGTCGCCGGCGCACAACCTTTGTCCAGTGCTCTGGATCAGAGGGAGCCAGCGCGAGATAAGGTAGCCAGGCAAGCTGGTAGTTACCAGACGGTTTACCCGTCATCTCCAAGTGGCTGGGAAGCTCGAGCCTCATCCTCTCGGTACCAGCTCGAGGGAAGGAACTGCCTCCAGCTCTAATTTACATCTGCTGCCACGCGTCACCCACCACTTAAACAAATGACCAGATACTTTGCGCTGCACTAGGCGTGCAGTGCTGCTCAGCTAATCCTGAGTCCCTGAGCTTGCCTCCGCGACCCAAATGCAGGCGTCTAAGACCCGGGGGTTGGGCTTCAAGACTTCCTCCGAGTGCGGTTGTCCTTGTTTGCTTCCAGCGCCCACGCAAAAAGCGCCATCTCGACGTCAGCTACCCGCCAGCCGGTTCTACTCGTTCCCCTTGCCAACCCGCATTCGGGTCGCTCAATGCCTCGTTGATCCAGGGCAGCGACTAAGGATGTGCACAGGGCCTGGAATGCCACATAGCCTCGCTTCCATGAGGAGTGGTGGATCGGCATCAGGTCACCTGACTGAGCAAGGTGCTTGCGTATCTGTTCGTCCAGGCTGCCGTGAATGTCCGGCCGCAAGAACCTCAGCACTTTGGTCCCGTAGGTCAAACCAAGCCCGGGCAACTCGAGTGCAGCCTCGATAGCCCTGCCGGGCTCGTCAAGATTCTGAAGGACCACGTTGAAGCGCTCGAGCAGGTTCACTTGCCCCAGCTCAGCCTCGAAGCGCGCGCGGACATTCCTCCCGCCGCCCCAGGCGATAATCTCACGGAAGAATTCGGTCGGCGGGACCTCAACTCTCCGCTCTGCAGCCATCCAGGCTCCCCGCTCCTCTAGAGAGCGTATCCACCGGAAGCCTGGCGGTGCGTCTGCCGGGTAGCCGTACAGCCCATGGTTCGGACTCCTCCAGGAATAGGATGAGAAGTACTTGGGTAGATCCTCTACGACAACTGCCATTAACCCCTCCGGTCAAGTTCTCTGCGCGAATGCAGCATCGATTTGCGGGTTAAGGTAAAACCCCCGGCCGCCTCCTGAAAAGCTCAGCTCCGCCACGGATGTACTCGAGGGCTCTTTGTCCACAGATCCAAGTGCGGTTCAGCATCTCTGCGGCCAAGGCCGTTATCGACCTCCCCCAAGGATTTACGACAAGATCACTCTCCTCTAGAGAATCAGTTCAATTGCTGCCCTCACTGAAGGAGGGGTCAGCGGCATGGAAATTGCCTCTCTCAGCGCGGCAATTTCTGACGATTTTTCGATGCGCAAGGTTGGGGGTGACCAGCGCAGGGCAGGTAAAAAGGGGAATCATGTGAAATCTACAAGCACGGATACGTAGCAGCGATCAGGAAAATGCCGAAGGAAACAGAAAGATCTGAGTGCTGCGAGCAGATGGGCACAGTACAGTTGGTTAGTACCCATACTAAGCCTGCAGCTCAGCTAAAGTCCCGTGATTAATGGACCCAGGCGCCTTAGTACAGTGAACAGATCTTATCTTACAATATTTAGTTTAGTTATATTCCAGCATAACTTGTGCTGGGATTTTTATTGATTAAACAGT
>NZ_JANIAG010000177.1:0-11458 GCF_028682155.1 Pseudomonas sp. 39004 | reverse complement strand
TATTGAACGCCCCTTCGTCATACCCCTTGTTGAAGACGTTCTTCATATCCAGGTTCAGCCGCACGTGTTCATTGACCTTGTAGAAGCTGAGCAGGTCGACCACGCTGTAGCGTTCCATGGTGTAGGTCGTCGCGGCTGTCTGGCCGGCGCGATCATCCACGTACTTGACCCCCACCCCAAGCCCCAGGCCTTTGGCCAGGCCATCCTGGAACTCGTAGGTGTTCAGCAGGCTGAAGCTGTTACGCGGGATGTTGGCCAGGCGGGTGCCGGTCGGCACGGTGGTGTCCTTGGTCACTTCGGCATCGACATAGGCGTAGCCACCCATCACCCGCCACGCGGGGGTGATATTGCCAGCGATGTTGATGTCCAGGCCGCGGCTGCGCACCTCGCCCGTTGCGATGCTGTAAATACCCAAGGGGTCGTTGGGGTCGCGTGCCAGCACGTTTTCCTTGACGATGTGGTACACCGCCGCATCAATGCTCAGCTGGCGATCGAGCGCTTCCCACTTCACGCCCAGCTCGTAGGATTTGCCCTTCTCGGGATCGAAGCCCCCGCTGCCAGCGGGCGTGCCGCTGTTGGGCTTGAATGAGCGCGCCGTGTTGGCATAGACCGCCACGGTGTCGGTCAGGTCGTAGATCAGGCCAAAGCGCGGGGTCACGCCATTCTCGCCCTTGCTGAAGTCGCGGGTGTTGGCCAGCTTGTCGTCGTAGTCGTGCTCGAAGCGTTCGAAACGCACGCCGGCCAAGGCCTTGAGGCGCTCGGTCAGGGCCACCTGGTCCTGGATGAAGAACGCCCAGGTCTGCAGGTTTTCCTTGTCCCACGTTGTGGTACGCGTCAGCGCGGGCCTTGGCTGGCCGAGCACCGGGTTGTAGATATCGATCGGATAGGCCGCCGAGGAGCGCTGGATGATCGAGTTGTAGTCGTAGTTCTCGTACTCGATGCCAGTCAGCAGCGTGTGGCTGAAACCACCGGTATCGAAGTGGCCGGTGAGGTTCAGTTGCCAGTCACGGTCGGTCCATTCCAGCTTGCGGTAGTTGAAGTTGCGCTGCAGGGTGCGCCCGTCAGCGGGCGCGCCATTGGCTTCAACCGCGTTGCCCTTGAGCGAGCCATCGAGAAACTGGAAACCGCCAGCCAGCGTCCAGTTGTCATTGAGCAGGTGCTCGAAGCGCACCTGGGCCATGTTGTTGTCGTTGTGCAGCAAATTGTCGCTGCCTTTCTCCCAGATGTAGGTGTCACGCGAGGCGCTGCCGGTCTGGGTGGCATAGCGGGTCAGGCCACGGTCGAGCGGGTGGTTGTTGCGCATGAAGTCGCCTTCGAAGACGATCCGGGTGCTGTCGTTGACCTGCCAGCTGAGCACGGGCGCCACGTCGTAGCGCTCGCTCTCCACATCATCGCGAAAGCTTTCGCCGCCTTCACCGAGCACGTTAAGCCGGTAGGCCAGCGTGCCTTCGTCATTTAGCGCGCCGGTGGCGTCGAGGGTGGCGCGGTGCATGCCCTGGTCGTCGATCTGGCTGCCCAGGGTGACCTTGCGTTCAGCCTGCGGTTGCTTGCTGACCACGTTGAAGGTGCCACCGGGGTCGCCGCGGCCGTACAGGCTGGTGGCCGGGCCGCGGATCACTTCCAGGCGCTCGACGGTGTTGGCGTCGGGGGCATTGGGGTAGCCACGGTTGATCGGGAAGCCATTGCGGTAGAACTCGCCCGTGGTAAAGCCGCGTACCGTGAAGGTGGTCAGGCCCTGGCCACCGAAGTTGTTGGCGCGGCCTACACCGCCGGCGTAGTCCAGGCCATCCTGCAGCCGCGTGGCGCCGGTGTCTTCGAGCACGTCCTTGGGTACCACGCTGACCGACTGCGGGGTCTCGTGCAGGGCGGTGTCGGTGCGCGTGGCGCTTGCCGAACGGCTTGCCTTGTAGCCAACGACCGGGCCATCGGCACGTTCGCTGTCGGCGGTACCGGTGATGCTCAAAGCCTGGAGTTCGATCTGGGCGGAGTCGCTGAGCGAGTCGGGCTCAGCCCAGGCCAGCGGGGACACAGCATGAAGCACACAAAGCGAAACGAACGTGCGACGCATCGACGGTACGATCCTGGAGTAGGGCGCTAGGGGAAGGGGTACAAAGCGGCGCGAAATTACTACGAATCATTATCAAATGCATTCTTTTTAAATGGAGCGCCCGTGCCAGTTCACCTCTCGCCGCCCCGGCAAGGCCGCTCCTACGCCGCGCAACCTGCAGGTAACGAAAACCCTCAGGCCCCCGCCTTGATCGCCAGCACATTGCACAACGGATGCTCCAGCACATGCGCCGTGGTGCCGCCCAGGAAGGTCTGCATGGCGTCATGCCGATGGCTGCCCATGACGATCACATCGACCCGGCTATGGCTGATGAACTGGGCAATCGCACGAATCGCCGGCCCCTCCACAAAATGCCTGCGCTCCAATGGCACCTGGTGATGGTCACCCAGGCGGTTGAACGACGCCCGTTGCGCGGTGCGCACACTGCCATCGAACCCGGGCATGGTGACTGTGCCGGCGCCGAAGTCGGCGATATGGGTCTTGGCTGCGTCGCACACATGCAGCAGGTGCAGCTCGGCGTTGCACTGCAAGGCCAGGGCATGGGCGCTGTGAATCACCTGCTCGTCCAGGTGCTCGCCTGCGCCATGGCTGTTGAGGTCTACTGCGGCGGCGATCTGCCGGGGCAGGGGCAGGCGGATGTCGCTGACCAGGTGCACGGCGACTGGGCTGTCCTTGAGCAACTGCCAGTCCAGTGGGGTTACCAGCAAACGCTTGAGCACCGGTTCGTGCTGCACATCCTTGACCAGCAAGTCGCAGCCCAAGCGCTCGATGCGCTCGATCACACTGGCCAACGGGTCGCGGGTCAGCAGCAACTCGGTGGACACATCCAGGCCGGCATCGGCCAGTTGCTCGGCTTCATCGGCCAGCCATTGGCGGTTGTCGCTGAGCAGCCGTTCACGTTCCCGGCCGTCGCTCATCAAACCGAACGTGTCGACATCGTCGACGAATACGTTGATATCGAGTAATGCACCGCTGGACTCGGCCAAGGCCGCCGCGCGTTGCAGCGCGGGCGTGTGGCGCATCTGCGGGCCGAGCATGACGAACAAACGTTTGAACTGGCTCATCTCACACCTCCGCGTGTGGAAGCCCCCCGGTTCATGCCTGGTGATCTGGCCCTGTTCAGTTTAGACCCACGAACGCGCTGCCGGGCGCCCCATCGCGAGCGTGAGGGTCGGCAGCCTCCTGCCAGCCCCCACCCAACGCCGCATACAGGTTCACCTCCGCCACCAGCTGCGCCAAGCGGTCATTGATCAGCCCCTGCTGGGCACTGAACAACGACCGCTGCGCATCGAGAAACGTCAGGCTGCTGTCCACGCCAATGCGGTAACGGTGCTCGGCCAGGTCGTAGTAGCGCTGGTTCGACGCCACCAAGTCGCGCTGGGCCTGCAACTGCCGCTGGTAGGTGGCGCGCGCGGCCAAACCGTCCGCCACTTCCTGGAAGGCGCCCTGGATCGCCTTCTGGTACTGCGCCACCTGAATCTCCTTCTGCAGCCGGGCGTAGTCCAGGCTGGCTCGCAGGCTGCCGGCGGTGAAGATCGGCAGGTTGATCTGCGGCTGGAACAGCCAGGTCCCCGAGCCTGAATCGAACAGCCCGCTGAGCGCAGGGCTGGTGCTGCCGGCATTGGCAGTCAGGCTGATACTGGGGAAAAACGCCGCACGTGCTGCGCCAATGTCGGCATTGGCCGCGCGCAGCTGGTACTCGGCCTGGACAATGTCCGGGCGGCGTTGCAGCAGGTCGGAGGGCAGGCCGGCTTGCAAGCCGGCGATCTGTTCGTTGGCCAGGGGCAGGGCGCGGAGGTCGTCGGCCACAGGGGCACCCACCAGTAGCGTCAGTTGGTTGAGGTCCTGGGCCACCTGGCGTTTGTAACGGGCCACGGCCGCGCGCGTGCTGTCGACGCTGGTGCGCGCCTGGATCTGGTCCAGGGCCGAAACGGTACCCGCGCGGCGCTGGTTGACGGTCAGGCGCAGGCTGCGTTCGTCCGCCACCAGGGTGTCGTTGGCCAGGGCCAGCAGCTCCTGGTCGGCACGCCAGGTCAGGTACACGCTGGCGACGCTGGCCACCAGGCTCAACTGGGTGCTGCGCCGGGCCTGGTCGCTGGCCAGGTAGGTCAGCAGCGCCTGGTCACTGAGGCTGCGCAGGCGGCCGAACAGGTCGAGCTCGTAGGCGCTCACGCCCAAGGTTGCCGCATAGGTGGAGCTGATCATGCCCTGTTCGGTGCCGGTCATGCGCCGCGGCAGGTACTGGCGCTGCCCCTGGCCATCGGCCGAGACCTTGGGCAACAGCTCGGCGCGCTGAATGCGGTACTGGGCGCGGTAGGCCTCGACGTTCAGCGCTGCACTGCGCAGGTCGCGGTTATTGGCCAACGCGTTGTCGATCAATTGGCGCAATACCGGGTCCTGGAACACTTGGCGCCAGTCATCGATGGCCGGGTGCGCCTGCACATCACCTTGATAGGCAGGCCCTTGTGGGTAGTGCGCGGCCACCGCTGCGCCCGGGCGCTGGTAGTCAGGGGCCAGCGAACAGCCGCACAACAGCGCAGCGCACAGGATAAGGCTAGATCGGGGCATCGGTGTGTCTCGCAGAGTCAGGCGCCGGCCATCCATTTGGTCAGGCCATGGCGGCCACTGACCCCCAGCTTGGCGGTGGCGCGCTTGAGGTAGGTTTCGATCGAGCTGTTTTTCACGTTCAGCCGCTGCGCCATTTCCGGCACCGTGCCGCCGGTCAGCAGGCCCAGACAAACCTCCTGTTCCCGGGTCGACAGCCTCACGGCTTCCTGCACCAGGCGCTCGCCAAACGAATGGCGCAACGAGCCCGCTGGCAAATCGGCCAGCGGCGAGCCGGTATGCCGTGCCCCCCCTTGGCGCAGCAACTGGCCGTGGTGCTCGACCAACGGCAGCAAGGTGTCAGACAGGCTTTTCAATTGCGACAGTTCACCCAGCGAAAAGCCACGCTGGCTGGGCAAGCGATGAAAGCAGATGACCCAGCGCCGCACACCGCTGCACGACACCAGGTTGCACTGGTGGGCACTTTGGCTGGGCTGGCCTGCGTCTTGTGGGGCCTTGAATTCGATCAGCAGCGGGTCCTTCATCTGCATGATGCTCTGCAGCAGGGGGTAGCGCAGGGTGTTGACGGTGGGCCGTTCAGGGGCAGGGCCGGCGCTGCCCAGTACATTGATGCGGCTGACACTGGCCTGCCGGGGGGCAAGGGTCCATTCACTGAGGTCGAGCCTGTGGACCGGCACCTGGGCATCGACCAGATGCAACATCTGTTCGGCGAAGCGCTCGGCGCCGGTACTGGCGATCAGTTCGCCCAGTTGCAGATACAACTGCGGGTCGGGGCGGTGTTCGAGGCTGTCGGTCAGCTTCATATCATTGTCTTCCTTGATTCCAAGCGTTACGGCGGGTGGTCTCGCGGTCGAGTCCTCGGGGGGGTAGGTGGGAGTGGCGGTATTCAAGCCCGGCCGGGGTGCTGCGTCTGTAGTGGAAAACAGGGACACAAAGTGCCACCGATTGCGGATCAGGTGGGCAGGGGCTCTGACGGTGTGGGTAGTGGCTAATGAGGGCTTGGCCAGCCAATTGACGCCAGAAGCGTGGCGATCCAGGCCTTTTCTCCGCCGATAAATCCGGGTGTAGGTAATGCCGGGTAGAGGCTGTGGCAAATCTCCTACATGTTTTTCAGCAGGCTTCTACACGCCCAGCGCATGTCCGGGTTTCAGGGGCCATACAGGCTGAAGGCGGGGTGCTTGAATCCGCCGATGATCAATCAGAAGGACCTGCCGACTCATGCCTGCCGCCGAAACCTTTGCCCTGACCGTTGCCCAGCGCGACATCTGGTTGGACCAGATCAGCCACGGCGACTCGCCGCTGTACAACATCGGCGCCTATGTCGAAATGAATGGCGGGGTGGATGCCGCGCGGCTGCGCCAGGCACTGGCGCACCTGGTTGCCCAGCATGACGGCCTGCGCACGGTGCTGGTGACACAGGGGGGCATGGCGCGGCAGTACTTTGCCCCCACCCTGGAGGTGGAACTGGTGCGGCACGATGTGCGCGATGCAGAGGCGCCGTGGGCGGCCGCCCAGGCCCTGCTGCAAGCCCGGATGCAGACGCCCTATCGCCTGGATGCCAGCCCGCTTTGGGGCACCACACTGATTCGCCTGGGCGAGCAGCGCTACCTGTTTGCCGTGCAGGCCCACCACCTGGTCCTCGACGGCTGGGGGGTGGACCAGTGGTTCAAGCAGATCGCCGAATACTACAACCTGCTCGAACAGGGGCTGCCCCTGCCGAGCGGCGCACCGTCCTATCGGTCGTTCATCGACGACGATGCCCAGTACCAGGGTTCGCCACGCCATGACCGCGACCGCGATTATTGGCTGGCTAAATACCTGCAATTGCCGGACGCCTTGCTGGCGCCGCGCGAGCGTAACGCGGTACACCTTTCGCCGCCCAGCGCCGTGCTCGAGCAGCCATTCGATACCCGTTTGCTGGCACGTATGCGGGCGCTGGGCAGCACGCTGCAGGCCTCGCCGTTTCATGTACTGCTGGCCGCCCTGCATGTGTGCAGCGCACGCACCTGGCAGCGTGACGAGTGGGTGGTCGGTTTGCCGGTGCGCAACCGCGGCAACGCCCAGTTCAAGTCGACCCTGGGGCTGTTTACCCAAGTCAGCGCGTTGCGCATGGACTTTGGCCGCGAGCGCACCTTCGCGGCGCTGGTGCAGGGGATTCGCGACGCGCTCAAGCAGGACTTCCGCCACCAGCGTTTCGCCCTCAGCGAACTCAACCGCAGCCTCGGCGCATTGCGTGAAGAGCGGCCGCAGCTGTTCGAACTGATGGTGTCGTTCGAAGAGGATGGCAACGACCTGCGTTTCGGTGATGTGCCTGGCCACACCGTGATGGTCTGCAATGGCCATGAACCCACCCCGTTGAGCATTCACCTGCGCTGCAACAGCCAACGTGACAGCGCTTGCCTGCACCTGGTGCACAACCGCGCCTGGTTCAGCGAACAGGATGCTACGGCGCTGGCCGAGCGCCTGCTGCACGTCCTCGAGCAAGGCCTGCAACAACCCGAGCAAAGTATCGCGTCCTTTGACCTGCTGACCGCCAGCGAGCACGCCCGCCTGCGGCAGTGGAATGCCACGGCGCAACGAGGGCCCGACAATGGCGAGGCGTTGATCCATCGTCGTATCGCGGCCCAGGCCAAGGCCACACCGCATGCCTTGGCAGTGCTTCAGGATGGCCAGAGCCTGAGCTACGGCGAACTCGACCGCCGCGCCGACGCGCTGGCCCAGCACCTGGCGAGCCTGGGTGCCAAGCCTGACCGGCGCGTGGCGGTGGTCGCCCAACGCGGCCTGGACACCCTGGTCGGCCTGTTGGCCGTGCTCAAGGCCGGTGCCGCCTACGTGCCGATCGACCCGGCCCACCCGCAGGAACGCCTGGCCTACCTGCTGGAAGACAGCGAGCCAGACGTCGTGTTGACCCAGTCATGGCTACGTGATCGCCTTCCCGCGCATGGTCTGGCGCAGATCGAGCTGGATCGCTGGGACTGGAACGCGCCGCCCGCCGCCCTGGCCCGGCCTGCGCAGCCGCTGCCCAGCGATCTGGCTTACGTCATCTATACCTCCGGCTCCACAGGGCAGCCTAAAGGCGTGATGGTCGAACACCACATGCTGGCCAACCTGATCGACTGGCACTGCAGTGCGTTCGAGCTGGGCCCAGGCCGCCATCAGTCGAGCCTGGCCGGCTTCGGCTTCGACGCCATGGCCTGGGAGGTGTGGCCGGCCCTGTGCAGCGGCGCGACCCTGCACCTGGCACCCGT
Organism: Pseudomonas sp. 39004; assembly: GCF_028682155.1. Classification (NCBI taxonomy): domain Bacteria; kingdom Pseudomonadati; phylum Pseudomonadota; class Gammaproteobacteria; order Pseudomonadales; family Pseudomonadaceae; genus Pseudomonas; species Pseudomonas sp. 39004. The sequence goes on along the minus strand of NZ_JANIAG010000177.1, from coordinate 3,577 downwards.
GCGTGACGGTGCCGAGGACATCGATGCCTTGCTCCGCTGGTGGCGCGCCCAGCCGCTGGATGTCAGCTTCTTGCCCACGCCGGTGGCCGAGCATGCCTTCGCCCAAGGTGAGCTACACCCCACCTTGCAGACCTTGCTGATTGGCGGCGACCGCCTGCGGCGCATGGCCCGCGAGCGGCACTACCGGGTCATCAACAACTACGGCCCCACCGAAGCCACGGTGGTGGCGACCTCGGGCGAGGTGACGGCAGGTGGCCCGCTGCATATCGGCGGGCCGGTGGCCAACACGCAGCTGTATGTGCTCGACGAGCAGCGCCGCCTGTTGCCCATCGGCGCCCCGGGCGAGCTGTATGTGGGCGGCAAGGGGGTTGCCCGGGGTTACCTCAAGCGGCCGCAGATGAGCGCCGAGCGCTTTCTCGACGACCCGTTCAGCACGCTGCCAGGGGCGCGGATGTACCGCACCGGCGACCTCGTGCGCTGGCTGCCCGACGGCACCCTGGAATACCTCGGGCGCAACGACGACCAGGTGAAAATCCGCGGTGTCCGGGTTGAGCTGGCCGAAATCGAGGCCGCCCTGGCCAGCCATGCGGCGGTACGCGAGTGCGTGGTGATGCTGCGCGACGGCCAACTGCAAGCGTGGTACATCGGTCAGTTGGCGGTAACGCCAAGGGCACTGCATGAACACCTGCGCGAACGCCTGCCGGCGGCTTTGCTGCCGGTGGCCTATGTCAACCTGGCGGTCTGGCCGCTGACCGCCAATGGCAAGCTCGACCGTCGCGGCTTGCCGACTGCGGACGAAGCCGCCAAGGTGCGCCGCGAACACGAAGCGCCCCTCGGTGAAGTCGAGCAACGCCTGGCCGTGCTTTGGGCTGAATTGCTGCAGGTCGAGCGGGTAGGGCGCCAGGATCACTTTTTCGAGCTGGGCGGCCACTCGCTGCTGGCCGTGCAACTGATCGAGCGAATGCGTCAGCAAGGCCTGCAAGCCGATGTGCAGGTGCTGTTCGGCCAATCGACCCTGGCCAGCCTCGCGGCGTCCGTGGTGGTCGGGGAGGCCGCTCGCATACCGGCCAACCGGGTAGCGCCGCAGTGCCAGCGCATCACGCCTGACATGCTCACGCTCAGCGTGCTGACGCAAACCGCCATCGACCGCATCGTCGCCTCGGTACCGGGCGGTGCTGGCAACGTGCAGGAAATCTATCCGCTGGCCCCCCTGCAACAGGGCCTGCTGTACCACCATGTCACCGATGTACGCGACCCTTACCAGCAGCAGGCGTTGTTCGCCTTTGCCAGCGCCCAGCAGTTGCAGGCCTTCGGCGAGGCGTTGCAGCAGGTGATCGACCGGCATGACATCCTGCGTACCAGCCTGGCCTGGGAGGGGCTCGAACAGCCCCAACAGGTGGTCTGGCGCCAGGCGCGCCTGCCGGTCGACAACTGGCTGACGACAGCGCCCGACGGCAACATCGCCGGGCAACTGCGCAGCCACTACGACCCCCAGCATCGGCCCTTGGACTTGCGCCAGGCACCGATGATGGCGCTGGCCTGCACCGAGGATGCCCAGCACGGGCGCTGGCTGGGTTTGCTGCGCTTCCACCACCTGGTCAATGATGCCGTCTCGCTGCAGGTGCTGTTGGGCGAGCTCGAAGCCTTCATGGCCGGGCGTGGCGAACAGCTGCCGGCGCCTGTGCCCTATCGCGAGTATGTGGCGCTGAGTGCGGCTGCCGAGCGCCAGGCACGGCACGAGGCGTTCTTCCGCGAGCAACTGGCCGGCATCGAGCCGCCTGCGCCCATTGCCGGGCTCGGCGGCGAGCCGGTGGATGCGTTTGATCTGCACAGCCATAGCCAGGCCGTCGAAGCGCCGCTGGCGGGGTTGTTGCGTACCCAGGCCCGGCATCAGGGGGCGAGCCTCGCCAGCTTGCTGCACCTGGCCTGGGCCCAGGTGCTAGGGACCCTCGGCGGGCGTGATGAAGTCACCCTTGGCACAGTGCTGCTGGGCCGCAGCATGGCGGGCAAAGGCGCTGATCGTGCCTTGGGCATGTTCATCAACAGTTTGCCGTTGCGGGTGCAGCTGGAGCATCGTTCGGTCGAACAGGCGCTGGGCGAGACCCACGCGGGCCTGGCCGCATTGCTCGGCCACGAGGACGCACCGCTGATTCTCGCTCAGCGGTGCAGCGGCCTGCCGGCGGGCACCGCGCTGTTCGACAGCCTGATCAACTACCGCCAAGGGGCCGTGTTGCACGGGCAGGTGCTGCCGGGTGTGGAACTGGTCGAGGCCAGTGAAGTCCTGAGCCATGGCCTGGTGCTGACGGTCGACGACCACGCCGACGGGCTGCAGCTTGCCGTCCGTGCGCCGCGAGCGATTGGTGCGCAGCGGGTACTGAACTACTTGCTGGCGACCTTGCGCCAGCTGGGCAGCGCCCTTGCCGAACGCCGCAGCGTGAGCCTGACGGCGTTGTGCGCGGTGCCTGAGGGTGAACTGCACCGCTTGCTGCATGGTTTCAACGCCACGCAAGACCTGCAAAGCCCGGTCACGCAGACCTTGCCTGCGCTGTTCCAGGCCCAGGTGCGGCGTACGCCCCAGGCCATCGCGCTGCAGACCGACGACAGTTTCCTCGATTACCAGACCCTCAACGCCCAGGCCAACCGCCTGGCCCACCACCTGATCGGCCTGGGCGTGCGCCCCGATGCGCGGGTGGCGGTGTGCGTCGAGCGCGGCACCGCGCTCATGGTGGCGTTGCTCGGCGTGCTCAAGGCGGGCGGTGCCTACGTGCCACTGGACCCTGGCTACCCAGCCGAGCGCCTGCGCTTCATGCTTGATGACAGTACCCCGACGGTGGTGCTGGTACACGGCGCTACCCAGGGCCTGTTCGACCAACTGCCAGGCCCTGTGCTCGACCTCGACCGTGGCGACTGGCACGCCTGCCCGGCAACTGACCCGCAGGTAGCTGGCCTGGGCCCGACGCAGCTGGCCTATGTGATGTACACCTCGGGCTCAACCGGCACCCCGAAGGGGGTGATGATCGAGCACCGTGGCCTGTGCAACCTGATGCACTGGGGTTCGCAAATCTGCCCGCCACGCCCGGGCGATGCCTTGCTGCAGCGGGCGCCGTTCAGTTTCGACGGTTCGGTCTGGGAGCTGTTCTGGCCGCTGACCGCCGGCCTGCGCCTGGTCCTGGCACGCCCTGACGGGCATCGTGACCCTGCGTACCTGGTGCAACGGGTCCAGGCCAGCCAGGTGACCACGATCAAGTTCGTGCCGGCGTTGCTGCATCAGTTTCTTGAAGAACCCGGTGTCGAGGGTTGCACCAGCCTGACGGACATCTTCTGCGGCGGCGGTGAACTGACACTGGCGTTGCTGCAGCGTGTGCGCGAGCGCCTGCCCAAGGTGCGCCTGCACAACGTCTATGGCCCCACGGAAGCCACGGTAGACAGCACCGCCTGGACCTTGCAGCCCCATGAGCCACTGCCGCTGCTGGCGCCGCCGATTGGTCGGCCGATCGCCAATACCCGCCTGTATGTGCTCGATGCGCATGACCGGCCGGTGCCGCTGGGGGCGGTGGGCCAGTTGCACATTGGCGGT
>NZ_JANIAG010000176.1:0-11760 GCF_028682155.1 Pseudomonas sp. 39004 | reverse complement strand
ACCACCCTGACCTTGAAGTTCAGCCCTGGGTCGAGGACGAGCTGGTAGTGTTCTGCGCGCCACAACACCCCCTGGCGACGCTAGGCCACGCGGATATCCAGACATTGTCCCAGGAAGCCTGGATTCTTCGCGAGCAAGGCTCCGGTACACGCCTGACCTTTGACCAGGCCATGCGCCATCATCGCGCCAACCTCAACATCCGCCTGGAGCTGGAACACACCGAAGCCATCAAGCGCGCGGTGGAGTCAGGCCTGGGCATCGGCTGCATCTCGCGCCTGGCCCTGCGCGATGCGTTCCGCCGCGGAAGCCTGGTACCGGTGGAAACGCCGGAGCTGGACTTGATGCGCCAGTTCTACTTCATCTGGCACAAGCAGAAGTACCAGACGTCGGCCATGCGCGAGTTTCTTGAGTTGTGCCGCAACTTCACCGCAGGCTTTACCCGCAGTGACGAGATCGTGCTGCCACCAATCGCCTAGAGCAGAATCACACCCCAGACCAGGGCAACCATGGTCAGCGCCACCAGTTGCGCGGCGCTGCCCATGTCCTTGGCGTTTTTCGACAAGGGGTGGCGCTCAAGCGAGATACGGTCGATGGCGGCTTCCACCGCCGAGTTGAACAGCTCGACGATCAGGCCCAGCAGGCACACCGCGATCATGATCGCCCGCTCTGCGCGGCTGACCGGCAGCCAGAAGGCCGTCGGGATCAGCAGCACGTTGAGCAGTACCAGCTGGCGGAATGCGGCCTCGCCCTTGAAGGCGGCGCGCAAGCCGTCCAGCGAATAGCCGGCGGCGTTGAAGATGCGTTTGAGGCCGGTCTGGCCTTTGAATGGCGACATGTGCGTCACTTCACCGATAAAAGGCCGGCAGACTAATCCAGCGTGGGTCAAAAAGGCGTGAAGAAGCAGCCAGTTAGTGGCTGGCAACCGATTCAAGTTGTTGCAGCAACAAGGCTGCCTGGGTGCGAGTACGCACGCCCAGCTTGCGGAAGATCGCCGTCACGTGGGCCTTGATGGTGGCCTCCGAGACGCTGAGCTCGTAGGCGATCTGCTTGTTCAGCAAACCTTCACAAACCATGGTCAGTACGCGGAACTGCTGCGGCGTGAGGCTGGCCAGCCCTTCGCTGGCAGCCTTGGCCTCGGCCGAAACGTCGACTTTCTCGAACGCCTGCGGTGGCCACCAGACCTCGCCGTCCAGCACCTTGCGCACGGCGTCCTGAATCACTTCCAGCGGGCTGGACTTGGGGATGAAGCCACTGGCGCCAAATTCGCGCGACTTGACCACAACCGCTGCTTCTTCCTGCGCCGATACCATCACCACGGGGATCTGCGGGTATTGCCCACGCAGCAGGACCAGCCCGGAAAAGCCATAGGCGCCCGGCATGTTGAGGTCCAACAGCACCAGGTCCCAGTCGGCTTTTTCGCTCAGGCGGCTTTCCAGTTCGGCAATACTCGCAACCTCAACCAGGCGTACATCGGCGCCAAGGCCCAGGGTAACAGCCTGGCGCAGGGCGCCACGAAACAGCGGGTGGTCATCGGCAATCAGGATTTCGTAAGTGGCCATCGATCTAAGGATCCTGTTCTGTGCCAGGCGCGTGCGGGGTAGTCAGGGCGCTTGGCGGAAAGGCACGGCAAAGTCCGGGGTAACAGCATTTTCGGCGTGCCCGAATCGGCGCCAAGGATGCCGAGCACGGTCGGGGTGGTCAAGCCAATTGCCCTGCCGTCCTCGCCCACCCTGGCTGCCAGCCCCGTCATTATGAACCAATCCGGCGTCACTGCCCCTTGGACTATAGGAAGGTATGCAAACGCTGATGCGCGTCGTCCTGCTCGTCCAGCGGCAAATGCCGCTTGGCGCTCAGGTAGTGCAAGCTGAACACGTCCAGGTAGGCGTCCAGGGCCTGCGAGGCACGCTGATCGCCAGCCAGCTCCAGGCACATGGCGGCCACTTCCGCCGTGCAGAAGTGGTCGTCACGCTTGGAACGGCGCAAGCGGTAGCGCGACATCTGTTCGGCTTCAAGGCTCAGCACCGGGAAGCGGTCCAGGTACGGGCTCTTGCGAAACATCTTGCGCGCCTCGGTCCAGGTGGCGTCGAGCAATATGAACAACGGCCGTTTACCGGGCTCGCGCACCACCTGGTTGACTACCCGCTCCTGGGCAACGAACTCGCCGGGGAAGACGATATAGGGCTGCCATTGAGGCTGTTCGAGCAGCGCCAGCAGGTTGTCATCGACTGCTGTGCGCTGCCAGCCGAAGGCCGAGGTATCCTCGACCAGGTCGGCAATCAGCCAACCGGTGTTGGTCGGCTTGAGTGGCTCGGTGTCGTGCATCAGCAGGCACACACCCGACTCCGCCGGCACCCGGGGCTTCCAGGCACACAGGCAATGGCTGGCAATGACCCGGCATTGCGGGCAACGGACGGCCCGAGAACCCCGGGCAATGAACGGCTTGTTGCTGCGGGCCAGGCGTTCGGCGCGCAGGCGCGCTACCGCGTGGCTCATGCTGGCAGGCCTTTGGAAAGGTTGAAGATGAACACTGCGAGGGCTCGGAAACACAAAACGCAAGTCTACCAGAGCGGGCGTCATTTGCCGTGCAGCGGGACTGGCCGGGCCCTTATAATCGACACTTTGGCGTACCCGACCAGCCGTCAAGCGCCCCTCAGGGAACGCCACCTGCCGGCGCATGTCAAACCGCCAGTCAATGAACCAGGAGAGATACATGCTGCGCCTTATCGTCCCGACCCTGAGCCTTTTGCTCACCCTGCCCCTGGCGGCCCAGGCGGCGTCCAAGCAGGACTACGATCTGAACAAGATGCTGCAGAAGGTCGCCAAAGAGAGCAGCGTCGGCACGCCCCGCGCCGTCAACGAAGACATCCTTGACCAAGGCTACACCGTCGAAGGCAAGGCCCTGGTCAACCACCTGAGCGTGCGCCAAAGCCATGCCGAGCGCATGCAGGGCAACCCGGACCAAGTCCGCAGCCAGTTGGGAGACAGCGTTTGCCGTAACAGCGGTTACCGCAACCTGATGTCCAAGGGCGCTGTGATGGTCTATCGCTTCACGGTGTACAAGACCAACCAGCCAGTCATGGACCAGGCATTCGATGCCGCCAGCTGCGTTGCGGGCAACAAAAAGAAGTAACCGATGACCTAGACCACCCGCTGGTCATCAGGCGCGCGCCACTGCTCTTCTTCGGCATCGGCGCGCAATTCTGCCAGAAGCGCCTGCAGGTAGCGTGACTGGCACTCCAGCTCCGAAAGCCTGCGACGACACTCTGCTTCAAGGCTCAGGTGGTGCACCTGCGCCGCATTTTCCAGCTGCTGATAGAGCTGCTGGTCCACCTCGATGATCAAGCGATGCATACCGCCACCTCCTGCATCGATACGTTTCGCTTCCCCAGTTAACCAAACCCTCAGCGCCATTGTGTGCGCGCCGACCAGCGGCTGCTGCAATGACTGCGGCACGATCAGGCGCGAGGGTCTAGATTGATATCGAGTACACCCGAATCGACGAGATGGATTGATTGCCACTGCACCCTGGCCTTGAAGGCCTACTGCAACGCTCGAACTGCACACTCGAGCATCAGCAGCCAGCGACGCATGCAGTGTCGCGGCCGGGACACACCATCGACCCGGTCAGAGGTTTTGCTGCAAAAGGAGACGTTGAATGCCTTTCCAACCCAATGAGCTGTTGTTCAATCATTTCAGGGACAACAACATCGACCTGAGCAAGATCGACGAACAACTGCAACTGGTTGCACCGAACAGCCCCAACCTGCCCCTGTACCGCGACATGATGCTGACCATCCTGCGCATGGCCCACGACGACACCGACCGCTGGAGCGCCAAGATCACCCTGCAGGCGCTGCGCGAGCTGGACCACTCGTTCCGCGCCCTTGAACGCTACAAGGGCCGACGCAAGGTGACGGTATTCGGCTCGGCCCGAACGCCACTGGAACACCCGATGTACGCCCTGGCCCGCGAGCTGGGCGCCACCCTGGCCCGCTCCGACCTGATGGTCATTACTGGCGCCGGAGGTGGCATCATGGCTGCAGCCCACGAAGGGGCCGGTAGCGAACACAGCCTGGGCTTCAACATCACCCTGCCCTTTGAGCAGCATGCCAACCCCACGGTGGACGGCACCGACAAACTGTTGCCCTTCCACTTCTTCTTCATTCGCAAGCTGTTTTTCGTCAAGGAAGCCGATGGCTTGGTGCTCTGCCCGGGCGGGTTCGGCACGCTGGATGAAGCACTCGAAGTGCTCACCCTGATCCAGACCGGCAAGAGCCCATTGGTGCCGGTGGTGTTGCTCGACTCACCCGGTGGCAGCTTCTGGCGCGATTGCCTGGCCTTCATCAGCCGCCAGCTCGAAGAGAACCGCTACATCCTGCCCACCGACCTCAAGCTGGTGCGCCTGGTGCACAGCGCCGATGAGGCGGTGGAGGAAATCAACCAGTTCTACAGCAACTACCACTCCAGCCGCTGGCTAAAGAACCAGTTCGTGATTCGCATGCATCACCCGCTCAGCGAGGCTGCGCTGTACGACATTCAGGAAGGTTTCGCCGATTTGCGCCTGAGTGGCAAGTACCATCAGCACGCCGACAGTGGCGCGGAGCATGAGGTAGGTAACTTCAGCCACCTGACCCGGCTGTCGTTCGCCTTCAACGGCCGCGACCAGGGCCGTCTGCGCGAGCTGGTGGACTTCATCAACCTGCCGGAGAACTGGGCCAAGCCGCAGCCCATGCACACGACCCAGCGCGCCAGGGAGGCGTTGAAGGTCAATTGAACCACCCACCGCCGGGCGGGGGTAAATCGGCCTCTGCGAATATCGCGGCCTCTGTAGGAGCGGCCTTGCCGGGGCGCCGGACCGGTCGGAAAGGGGCGCGTAGCGGCCCCAGGTTCTGTGTCGTTGCAGGGGGGCCGCTGCGCAGCCCTTTCGCGACGCAAGGCCGCTCCTACAAGGAACCGTGAGGTTTCAATAATCGTCGAGGTCGCGACCACTGAGCAAACGGCTGATCATCTCCATGGAGAAACCACGGTAGGCCAGAAAGCGGGTCTGCTGGCCACGGCTGCGGGGGTCATGGGGGCGCTGGCCGGCAAACTTGCGCTGCCAGACATCCATCAGCCGCTGCGCCCAGTCCACACCGCTTTCACGCAATGCCTGATCGATATCGCCACGCGCCAGGCCGCGCTGGCCAAGCTCTTCGCGTATACGCGCAGGGCCATAGCCGGAATTGGAGCGATACCGAATGAAGCTTTCGAGGTAGCGGGCTTCGCTGAGCAGCCCTTCTTCGGCGAGCCGGTCGAGCTCAGGCTCGATCAACTCATCCGAAGCGCCGCGCTGACGCAACTTGCGCGTCAGCTCGACGCGACCATGCTCACGTCGCGCGAGCAGGTCCATGGCTGTCCGCCGAATGGCGACGGGGGTGTCGAGTACGGCGGACATAATCGGCTATCTACAACCGCTATCAATAACCGGCTTCGGCATCAGCCACGTCGTCGGCCTTGGCCTCGACTGCGGCAGCCTTGCCTGCTTCGGCGGCAGCACCAGCCTTGAGCAGCTTCTCGCGGATCTGCTTCTCGATCTCGGCGCCAATGGCCGGGTTCTCAGCCAGGTACTTGGCGGCGTTGGCTTTACCTTGGCCGATCTTGTTGCCCTGGTAGGCGTACCAGGCACCGGACTTCTCCACCAGCCCCTGAGAAACACCCAGGTCGATGATCTCGCCGTTGCGGTAGATGCCCTTGCCGTAGAGGATCTGGAACTCGGCCTGACGGAACGGCGGCGAGACCTTGTTCTTGACGATCTTGACGCGGGTTTCGCTGCCGACCACTTCGTCGCCTTCCTTGACCGCGCCGGTACGGCGGATGTCCAGGCGCACGGAGGCGTAGAACTTCAGGGCGTTACCACCGGTGGTGGTTTCCGGGCTGCCGAACATCACGCCGATCTTCATACGGATCTGGTTGATGAAGATGACCAGGCAGTTGGCGTTCTTGATGTTACCGGTGATCTTGCGCAGCGCCTGCGACATCAGACGGGCCTGCAGCCCCACGTGCATGTCACCCATCTCGCCTTCGATCTCGGCCTTGGGGACCAGAGCAGCCACGGAGTCGACGATAATCACGTCAACCGCGTTGGAACGCACCAGCATGTCGGTGATTTCCAGGGCCTGCTCGCCGGTGTCCGGCTGCGAAACCAGCAGGTCGTCGACGTTGACACCCAGCTTGCCGGCGTATTCCGGGTCGAGGGCGTGCTCGGCGTCGACGAAGGCGCAGGTGGCGCCGTTCTTCTGGGCTTCGGCAATGACCGACAGGGTCAGGGTGGTTTTACCCGAGGACTCCGGGCCGTAGATTTCGACGATACGGCCTTTTGGCAGGCCGCCGATACCGAGGGCAATGTCCAGACCCAGGGAACCGGTGGAGATGGCCGGGATGCCCGTGCGCTCGTGGTCGCCCATGCGCATGACCGCGCCCTTGCCGAATTGGCGTTCGATCTGACCCAGGGCCGCAGCCAAGGCGCGTTTCTTGTTGTCGTCCATTGAAATCCTCACGTGTTCGACTTGGCCCTGATGGCCGGAATACCTGTATAAGTAGCCAGTATTATTCCACAGCGAAGCGCGCGAGCAAACCCCTGTCGTCGATTTACTCGGCACCAAGCTGTAACAAGCCGTCTAGCGCGGCGATCACCGTTTGTCGGCGCACCGCATCGCGGTCGCCGTCAAACTGGCGGCGTTCGCTGAAGACATGGCTGCCATCGGCCCAGGCCAGCCACACGGTGCCCACCGGTTTGGCCGGCGAGCCACCGTCTGGCCCAGCCACCCCGCTCACCGCCACGGCAAACCGTGCGCCGCTGGCGGCTTGCGCCCCGCGGGCCATGGCTTCGACCACTTCCTGGCTGACCGCACCCACCTGGCCGAACAGCGACTCGGGCACCCCCAGCTGGCGGGTTTTCTGGGCATTGGAGTAGGTCACGTAGCCGGCTTCGAACCAGGCCGAACTGCCGGGGATGCGGGTGATGGCCTCGGCGATGCCGCCGCCGGTGCAGGATTCGGCGGTGGTCACCTGGGCATTGAAGCGGCGCAGGTGTTCGCCCAGGCGGGCGGCAAGGGTGGTGATCGGGTCCATGGCAGGCTCCTTGAAGACTGGGCACTACCCTACCACCCCATGACCCGTAGGCCTCAGGAAACCTTCAGGCTGTCCCGGGCAATCGCGCTGAACGCAAGCTCGTCGCGCTGCCCAAGGCGAGGCAGCCCGGCTGGCCACTCCTGGCTCCAATCCAGGCCGCCCAGCTTGCGCATGTCCTCGATCGCCGAGCGCCACCAGATCACCTTGCAAGCACGCTGGTAATCGTCACTGCCGATGACACTGCCATAAAGAAGTTTGCGGCCGATACCGCGCAGCTCCGGTGGCACGCGCTTGAGGCTCCACTTGACCGATAGCCGGTTGAGCCAGGACGGCACCGGGCGATGCGCCGGCACCTTCAAGGCCAGGCCAGGCATCTTGGCAGCAAAGTGTTCACCGTGACGGGCGAAGAAGATCTCGAGGATAGCGTGGATGTACTGCTTCATTGCAAAGTAGTGGCTGATCACGCCACGCGCCTGGTTGATCTGCGCCCCGTGCAACTCGAACGAGAAAGCGATCTGCTCGATGGTGTGCAACGCTTGCGCGTAGGGCGTCCATGCATCGATACGCTGGATCGCACGCTCGGCGATACCGGCGTTGTCACGGGTAAAGCCCATGACGCCGCTGTTGCACAGCTGCAGCTCGGCGGCCGGCGCAGCGCCATCACGGGCAAGCCCTGTGGTGAAGCCCCGGTAGTAGTCACTGCGTGACGCCTCGGCCCAGCTCATCTCGATTTCGTCTACCAGGTACTGCCCGACATCTACCTGGCTGAACAGCTTCTGCGGCGATTGCAGGAAAACCGTGTCGGTATCGATGAACACCGTCTTGTCCGCCCATTGCCCGGCATGGGCAATGGCGCAGGCCTTGCGCCGATGCGTGTAGCCACCGTCCCCGGTCCAGGCGTGCAGAGTCTGCTCATCCAGCGCGATCACCTCGACGGGCCACCCTGCGAAGGCCTGCGGCTGGTCGGTCAGCACACGGATTACCGGCAGCTCGGCCGGCTTGCAGCGAGCCAGGGCTGTGAGGATGCTGAACTTGGCCTCCAGCTGATAAATCCGGCGCTCACCATAAAGGAGGTAGATCAGCTGTTGCTTTACATAAGGGACACTGTTGGACAGGTTCATCTACGTCACGGCTGGGGGCAGGCAAAAAGGCCGAGCATTCTAGTGGAGTAATCGGCGAAGCTCCATCACTGCCCGCCGAACTGCGCGCACATGCCCTACCGCAGCCGCCTGCATCTGGATGAAAAAGCCTGTACCATTGCCGGTTTTACCATCGCCAACCAGATCACCCGCTGTAAGGCCCTGAATGTCTGATCTCTCCGCACACACCCCGATGATGCAGCAGTACTGGAAGCTGAAGCACCAGCACCCGGACCAGCTGATGTTCTACCGCATGGGCGACTTTTACGAGATCTTCTACGAAGATGCGAAGAAAGCCGCGAAACTGCTGGATATCACGCTGACCGCGCGCGGTCAGTCGGCCGGCCAGTCCATCCCCATGTGCGGCATTCCCTTCCATTCGCTCGAAGGTTACCTGGCCAAACTGGTCAAGCTCGGCGAATCGGTGGTGATCTGCGAGCAGATTGGCGACCCTGCCACCAGCAAGGGCCCGGTGGAACGCCAGGTGGTGCGCATCATCACCCCCGGCACGGTCAGCGACGAAGCGCTGCTCGACGAGCGCCGCGACAACCTGATCGCCGCCCTGCTGGGCGATGAGCGCCTGTTTGGCCTGGCGGTGCTGGATATCACCAGTGGCAACTTCAGCGTGCAGGAGATCAAGGGCTGGGAAAACCTGCTGGCCGAGCTCGAACGCATCAACCCGGTCGAGCTGCTGATCCCCGACGACTGGCCGCGTGACCTGCCCGCCGAGAAGCGCCCCGGCGCGCGACGCCGTGCGCCTTGGGACTTCGACCGCGACTCGGCACGCAAGGCGCTGTGCCAGCAGTTCGCAACCAAAGACCTCAAGGGCTTTGGCTGCGACAAGCTGACCCTGGCCATTGGCGCTGCCGGCTGCCTGCTGACCTACGCCAAGGAAACCCAGCGTACCGCCCTGCCGCACCTGCGCAGCCTGCGCCACGAACGCCTGGACGACACGGTGATCCTCGACGGCGCCAGCCGCCGCAACCTGGAGCTGGACATCAACCTGGCGGGCGGGCGCGACAACACCCTGCAGTCGGTGATCGACCGCTGCCAGACCGCCATGGCCAGCCGCTTGCTGAGCCGCTGGCTGAACCGCCCGCTGCGTGACCTCAAGGTGCTGCAGGCGCGCCAGGACTCGATCCGCTGCCTGCTCGACGGCTACCGCTTCGAAAAACTGCAGCCGCAGCTCAAGGAAATTGGCGATATCGAGCGGATCCTCGCCCGTATCGGCCTGCGCAATGCCCGGCCACGCGACCTCGCCCGCCTGCGTGATGCCCTCGGCGCCCTGCCCGAGCTGCAGAACGCCATGGCCGAGCTGGAAGCCCCGCACCTGGCGCGCCTGGCGGCCATTACCGGCACCTACCCGGAGCTGGCCAGCCTGCTGGAACGGGCAGTGGTCGACAACCCGCCGGCGGTGATCCGTGACGGCGGCGTGCTCAAGGCCGGCTACGACAATGAGCTGGACGAGCTGCTGGCGATCAGCGAGAACGCCGGCCAGTTCCTGATCGACCTGGAAGCCCGCGAGAAGGCCCGTACCGGCCTTGCCAACCTAAAGGTCGGCTACAACCGCGTGCACGGCTACTTCATCGAGCTGCCGACCAAGCAGGCCGAACAGGCCCCTGGCGACTACATTCGCCGCCAGACCCTCAAGGGCGCAGAGCGCTTCATCACGCCGGAGCTCAAGGCGTTCGAGGACAAGGCACTGTCGGCCAAGAGCCGCGCCCTGGCCCGCGAGAAGATGCTCTACGATGCCTTGCTCGAAACCCTGATCAGCCACCTGGCACCGCTGCAGGACAGCGCCGCTGCCCTGGCCGAGCTGGACGTGCTGAGCAACCTCGCCGAGCGCGCACTGAACCTCGACCTGAACTGCCCCCGCTTCGTCGACGAGCCGTGCCTGCGCATCGAACAGGGCCGGCATCCGGTGGTCGAGCAAGTGTTGACCACGCCGTTCGTGGCCAACGACCTGGGCCTGGACAACAGCACCCGCATGCTGATCATCACCGGCCCGAACATGGGCGGTAAGTCCACCTACATGCGCCAGACCGCACTGATCGTACTGATGGCGCACATCGGCAGCTTCGTACCGGCAGCCCAGTGCGAGCTGTCGCTGGTGGACCGTATCTTCACCCGTATCGGCTCCAGTGATGACCTGGCCGGCGGGCGCTCGACCTTCATGGTCGAGATGAGTGAAACCGCCAATATTCTGCACAACGCCACCGACTGCAGCCTGGTGCTGATGGACGAAGTAGGCCGCGGCACCAGCACCTTCGACGGCCTGTCGCTGGCCTGGGCCGCCGCCGAGCGCCTGGCCCAACTGCGGGCCTACACGCTGTTCGCCACGCACTACTTCGAACTCACGGTACTACCGGAGAGCGAACCGCTGGTGGCCAACGTGCACTTGAATGCCACCGAACACAACGAGCGAATCGTCTTCCTGCACCACGTACTGCCAGGCCCTGCCAGCCAAAGCTACGGCCTGGCCGTGGCACAACTGGCCGGGGTGCCCACTGCCGTGATCCAGCGTGCCCGCGAGCACCTGGGCCGCCTGGAAACGGCGAGCCTGCCACACGAGCAGCCGCACAGCATCAAGGCCAAGGACGCGCTACACGTCCCGCACCAGAGCGATCTGTTCGCCAGCCTGCCACACCCGGCCATCGAGAAGCTGGGCAAGCTGGACCTGGACGACATGACCCCTCGCCAAGCTATCGAAATGCTATATCAACTAAAGAACCTGTTATAACGGCGCCCACTACAAGCTGGTAGAATCCGCCGCGGTTTGCTGGTGCTGCAGGTTATTAGCCTGGCCTGCAGCCACATACCCGTAAACCGCGCGGCCCTGAGAGGAAGGGCCGCCGCCGTCGCCTGAGGAGAGAACTAGAAATGACCTTCGTCGTCACCGACAACTGCATCAAATGCAAATACACCGACTGCGTGGAAGTCTGTCCGGTGGACTGCTTCTACGAAGGCCCGAACTTCCTGGTCATCCACCCGGACGAGTGCATCGACTGCGCACTGTGCGAGCCGGAATGCCCAGCGCAAGCCATCTTCTCGGAAGACGAAGTGCCATCGGGCATGGAGAACTTCATCGAGCTGAACGCCGAACTGGCCGAAATCTGGCCAAACATCACCGAGCGTAAGGACGCCCTGCCCGACGCTGAAGAGTGGGATGGCAAGACTGGCAAGATTGCAGACCTGGAGCGCTGATAGCGCCCGGAAACGAAAAAGGCCCATGCGGGCCTTTTTTCATTTTCAGCAGGCAAAAAAAAGGGGCGGTTTGACCCGCCCACATTTTTTTCCGTAGTCCCTGATTGTCCCAAACATCGTCCTGATGAAATCGCTTCTTGCGATGTCCTTGGCCTTCTCCCTGAAAGCCTGTGCATGTCCGTGTGCACAGTTCGAATACTAGCGATTTCAGGGGGGCAGACAACCGCAGAACCTCACAGGATATTGCCGTGGACACATTTCCTCGCATCAAAATAAATCATGTTTTTCAATGAGTTGGGATTAAACC
>NZ_JANIAG010000175.1:0-11774 GCF_028682155.1 Pseudomonas sp. 39004 | reverse complement strand
CTCGAACTTTTATTCGAGCACTTCACAGCCCCGACGACATTAACGTCACCCCTACGGACATCCCTGTAATGCGTTCAACTAAACTCTGTGTTTCTCTGGCATCCCTGTGCCTGTTCGGCAACGCCAACGCCGTATCGGCAGACGACTGGGAATACAGCCTGAGCATCGGCGTAGCGGACATGCCACGCTACAGCGGCAGTAAAGAACGGCTTACCACCCCGCTACTGGGAGGCGAAATCGTCAGCCCGTGGGGGATATTCCTCAACACCGATCAAGGCCTGGGCTGGCGACATGAGTGGGAGAAGGCGAGTTTTAGCGCCTATGTCGGCCGTAGCGAAGAACGTAAAGACAAGAAAAGCAGCAGTCATGCGGGTTCGAACAGGCTTAAAGGCATGGGCGATATCAAGTCCCGGGCTCAGTTCGGCATCAGCGGCAGCTATGACGTGGGCCCCGTTGTCCTCGGCGCGACGTTGGAACACGCATTGGAGGAAGACGATCACAACGACGCTGGCAAGGCGTTCACCTCCCTGGAACTGAGCGTAGGTACCAACGTGTATGAAGGCCCATATGGCTCGCTCGACCTTGGCCTGACCAGTCTGTTTGGCGACAAGAACTATATGCAGACCTGGTATGGCGTCACCGCCGGCCAAGCATTGCAGAGCCGCTTCCAGGCCTATGACGCCAAGGGCGGATTGGTCAGTACCGGGCTGTACCTGGCGTGGGCCATGCCAATCAGCGAGCACACCACATTCTCGACGCTGCTGGACGTGCAGTATTTGTCCAAGGAGGCGGCTGACAGCCCGATTGTCGAGCGACGCCTGCAGAGTGCGATCCTTGGCTCGCTGGAATACACCTTCTGAGCGAGCACCTGCTTGCTGTTTTTCCTGATGAGGCCCGCCTTGCGTTTGGGCCTTCAGGGGCAATGCAGGGGAGCTTCAGCGTTCGATATCCAAAGCGCTGAAAATCCACCGACGAAGCAAAAATCAGAATCACGGCCCCGGTCACTGCAACTGAGACTGAGACTGACTCAGGTACTTCTCCACCGCCCCCTTGTCGGCATCCCCCTGCACCTGCCACAACCGCCGCTCGATCCCCTGCGCCAGCAAGTGCCCTACCGCTGACTCGATCGCCGACAGCACGCACAGCTGCGCCGGTTCGTTGGTGGTGTAGCCCACCTCGGCCTCCAGCAACTTCTTGAACTCGATGAACTTGAACACCCCCGCACTGCGCCCCACCGAATAGATGGTCTTGCTGGTCATCACGTTGGCCAGCACCTGCCCGGTGCGTACGTCCACTGCGCGCAGGTTCACAGTCACCTGGTCGACCCGGTATTCGCGGGAGATGTCGATACCCAGGTAACGCGCCCCCTCCCCGCCACTGCGCACGTTGGTGTCGTAGGCGATGATGCCGCCTTCAAGCATCAGGTTGGCCGCCTGCAACGGTGGCAGCTCGCCCATGATGTTCTCCGCCACATCCGGTTTCTTCTGCGAGGCGCGGATGATCTTGCGCTCGGTCAGCAGGTTCTGCAGGCCTTCACGCTCCAGCACCACGAACCAGCCACTGGCGCTCAGGGCATCCATCAACATGCTGGCCGCGCCCTGGGTGACGCTGGTCGAGAACGAACTGGCCGGGGTCGGCTTGTACTGCCCGGTCTGGTCGCGGAAGCCATACACCACCGCCATCAGCCGGCCTTTGGGGCGTGGCATGTTGATCAGGTCGTAGTAGGTCGAGGCCCGAGGGGTCAGGGTCGGGGTTTCCGAGTCCTGTTCGGCCGACATGGGGTCGCGCAGGCTGCAGCCTTGCAGGCTGTGCAGGGCGGCGAGGATCAGCAATGTGCTCAACAGACGTTTCATGGTGTTCTCTCCCCAACTCAAAGCCCTTCCCTCTCAGGGGTTCAGGCCGCTGACCTCAATGATCGAGATTTCTCCGGTGACGCGGTCGGTGACTTTGATGCTCAAGGCACCCGAGTCGTCGATCACATCGATCAGGAAGGCATCGGTAGCCATGCTGCCCGTGCTGCCATTACTGATGTTGTCCAGCAACTGCGAGAGCATTCGCGACTCCAGCTGATTGCTGAAGCGCTCCAGGGCCGTGGTGCCCGAAAAGGCAGAGGCACGGTCCTTGAGGTCGGGGTCGTCGTAGTCGTTCTGCGCCTGGGCGTTGTTCAGCAGCCAGGTGCCGTTGAGCGGGTTGCCACCGAAGGCCGGGTTGACCGGGGTGTACACCAGCTCCGTGGCCTGGGCAGCACAGGCGCTGGCCAACAGGCAGGCGGCGATGCAATGGGGAATGCGGGTTTTCATAGCTCGTCCCTCTCCAGATCGGTGGTGTCCTGCAGCAAGCGTTGCAGCTTGCGTTGAATGATCTGCTGCTTGACCAGGTCGGCGGCCGCGACAGCCTCGTCTTTGAGTTCCGTGGTGTTGGGTGGCAGGAAGCGCCGGTACATCACTTCGCGCTCGAACTCCACGGTAACCAGGCTGCCCCAGCGGGCATCCGGGCGTTCGCGCACCACCAGGTTGAAATCCAGGCGGCTGGTGGCACGCAGGCGGTCGGCGAAGTAGTAGTAAAAGTCGTGGCCGATGTGCGAGATGGTGTTGTCGACGATGAAGCCCATCATCTCGTCCTCCTCAGCCGCCTTCAGCAGGCTGCAGGGCGATGCCGCTAGCAGCAGGCTCAGGCACAGCGCAGCCAGGCGTTTCATGGCGTGTCTCCCGCGCCGGCCTGGGGCTGGGCACCGTTGGGGCTGTCGGCGAACGCCTGCTCGGCGACAAACTGCCAGTCGCTGTAGTGTTCCAGCCCTTCGAAGCCCGACCACTCGGCGGCAAAACCACTGTGCTTGAACGGCGTGGCATCCGAGCGGCTGTGTACGCCGGTGATGCGGCCATCGATCGAGCGCAGCAGGCCCCAGTCGTCGCTGTTGGTGATCGGGTCCGGGTAGAGCCTGCGGATGTGCCGCTTGGCCTCCGGGAAACGGTTGTCCTGCAACAGGTCGGCCAGCTCCTGCGGGTACTGGGCCAAGCCCGGCGAGGCGCGGTAGTAGCTGCGCAGGGCCTGGGCATACTGGCTGCCCACCCACAGCAACTGGCGCTCGTGATCGCGCTGGGCGACGCTCGACCAGACTGTCCCGGTGGCGGCCAAGGCCACGCTGCTGACCGCAATCAACAGCAGCACACCCAGGTAGGTGAAGCCGGCACAGGCCTTACCATTCGGCATAGAGGCTGCCATCACGCGCCCTCCCTGTAGCACCGCTCTTGATATCGGCCACACCGCCGGCCACGCCTTCTGGCGGCGGCAGCAGTTGCCAGGCATCGCTGCGTTCGGTGATCGGGTCGACCGGGGTGTTGCGCAGGTAGCGCAGCTCCACCAGTTGCTCCAGCGAATCGGGGTAGTGCCCGGTGTCGCCGTAGAAGTGGTCCAGCGACTCGCGCAGCACCGCCAGGCTCTGGCGCAGCGTGGCCTCGCGGGAGCTCTCCAGGCTGTTGAAGTAACGCGGCATGGCGATGGTCATCAGCGTGGCGATGATCGCCATCACCACCAGCAGTTCGATCAGGGTGAAGCCTTGGCTGCGTTTCATGGCCGTCACCATTGCCCGTAGGGGATGTTGTTGAGGCCTTTGCCACGGGCCTTGGAATACACGTCGAAGACGTCTTCGCCTTCACGCGGGCTGTCGGGGCTGCTGTCGTAGGCACGCAGGCCCCAGGCTCCCTCGTCGTCATCCTTGGCCGCCAGCAGCGGGTCGTGGGGGATGCGCCGCAGGAAGTAGAACTTGGCCCCTTTGGCACTGCGCACATCGCGCACGCCTTCGACCAGCACCTGCAGGTTTGGCGGGTAACCGCTGGCATCCAGGCGCTTTTCGATGTAACCGGCGTCGAAGGCACGCTTGTAGGCGTCGATGGCATCGCGGATCTGGTACAGCGCCTCGCGCATCTGTTGCTCCTTGCCGCGGCGCACCACGGTTTCGGTCAGCGGCGCGGCCATGCTGGCAAGCAACCCGAGCAGTGCCAGGGTCAGCACCACCTCGATCAGGCTGAAGCCTTGCACGCGGCGTTTCATGGCCGTGGGCTCCCGTTGGCGGGCACTACGGCCATCTGGCTTTCGACCACCGGCTTGTCACTGGACGGCGCAGTGCCCGGCACCTCCATCGGTGGCAGTGGCGCCATTTGCCGCACCTGCAGGCTCGACTCGGTGCCGGTGGCGAACTCCATGTCAGACGGGCTCTGGTACGGCAGGTTGCGCACGATGCGCGGGGTGATCGCCAGCACCAGTTCAGACTTGCTCATGTCGTCCTTGTTGCTGCCGAACAAACGGCCCAGGCCGGGAATGTCGCCAAGGCCCGGGATCTTGTTGCCGCTGGCGTTGTGGTCGTTGCGCACCAGCCCGGCCAGCACCTGGGTTTCGCCGTCGTGCAGGCGCAGGCTGGTCTGGGCGTTGCGGGTATCGACCTGGACCGGGATGGTGCCCTGGCGAGTGGCTTCCAGCGGGGTGGCGTTGCTCACTTCGAGTGCGATCTTGATCGCCACTTCGTTGTTCAGGTGCACGGTCGGCTGAACTTCTAGCTTCAAGCCCACATCCAGGTAGGTGACACTCTCGGTAATCACCGGGCCCTGGGTTGAAGGCACCGAGGTGGCGCTGATGATCGGTACCCGCTGGCCGATGTGGATACGCGCCTGCTCGCGGTTGCTGACGCGAATCACCGGGCTTGCCAGGGTGTTGATGTCTTTGTCCTGGGCATTGATCTTGGCCTGCGGCGCCGGCGAGATGCTGATGCGGCTGGAGTCGATACCGCGCAGTTGGTCGAGCACGCTGACCGACTTGCCGTCGGAGGTCAGCACGCCGAAGGTGTTGGGCCATTGCAGGCCGAGGTCGAGGATGCGCGAGGTGGCCACCTCCATCACCTCCACTTCCAGCACCACCTCGGGGTTGGACTGGTCCTGGGACTGCAGCAGCTTCTCGGCCATGCGCACGGCATCGGGGCTGTCGCGCATGGTCAGGGTGTTGAGGCGCTCGTCGACGAACACGTCACGGGTCTTGAGCATGGTCTTGACCATGTTCAGCGCCGTGTTGGCGTCGATGCTGGTCAGGTAGAACGTGCGCATGACCAGTTCCTGATAGTCCTTGGTCTTTTGCGGCGAGTCGGGGTAGATCATCAGGGTGTTGTCGTTGACGATCTTCTGGCGCAGCTGGTTCTGCTCCAGCAGCAGGGCCACGGCGTCCTCGATGCGCACGTCGCGAACGAAGATGGTGGCCTTCATGTCCGGGCGCAGGTCCTTGTCGAAGATGAAGTTGATGCCGGCGACCTGGGACAGCACTTCGAAGATGGTCTTCAGGTTGGCGTCGCGAAACTCCAGGGTCACCGGGCGCTCCAGCTTGCTGCGCAGCTGCGGGAACGGCTGCGCGGTGCGCGCCTGGACGTTCTCGATGTCACTGCGCAGGGTCATGCCCTTCTGGTTCTGCGGGTCCAGGCGCAGCACTTCGCGCATGTAGCGCTCGGCGCCGAACAGGTCGCCCTGGCGCAGGGCCGCCTGGCCAAGGGCGACACGTTCGTCGAGGGTGCGGATCAGCTCCAGCTGGCGGATACCTTCCTGGGCGCGGCGGTTGTTCGGTTCGATGCTCAGCACCCGGCCATAGCCCATGCGCGCACCGGCGAAATCGTGGCGGATTCGGTCGCTGTCGGCCTGGCTGAGCAGCGCCTCGACCGCCGCCTGGCGGCCATGGGCCAGGGCGATGTTCAGCTCGGTGTCGCGGGGGTCGTCACGCAGGGCCTCTTCCAGGCGCGCGATTCCGGCTTCGTACTGCCCCTCCTTCATCAGTTCTGCGCTGTCTTCACGTACCGCACTGGAGCCGCAGCCTGCGATGGCCACGCACAGCGCCAGGAGCAGGAACGGAGCAGGCTTGCACAGCTTTGACGACTTCATGGTGCGCTCCCGACAGACAAGGTCTGCGACTGGTGCAAAGGCAGGTAGACAAGGTCCAGCTCATTGGCCGAGACCCGATCGAGGCGGTAGGTGTCTTCGATGACGTCGCCCTGGCGCACGACGTAGAGTTTTTCGCCGCTCTGTAGAAACACCTGCAGGTCGTCGCGATCGCCCAGGCGGCCGACGAACTGGAAGGGCAGCGCCGGGGCGGTGGGTGCGGCAACCACCACAGGCGCGGCGATGACCGGTTGTTCGGTGACGGTGGCCAGGGTTTGCGGTTTGCTCCAGCGCTGGCTCGGGAACAGATCGGTAGAGGCCCGTTCCGGCCCCTTCGCGGCAGCTCCGCGCCCCGATGTGTCCGCTTCCACACGGTCAGGGGTGCTCACAGAACCTGTAGCAGCGGGCTTGCCCGCGAACAGCCCCACACTGTCCGCTTGGCCGAACCAATGCTCCGGCGCCCATGCCAACGCGGCAGAAAGCCCTAGAAACCCGGCCCAGATCACCGCACGTTGAGTCTTCATCACGACCTCGACAAGTAGAGGGTCATGCGCAGGCGGGCGTTGAGCTCGCTGTCGCCGATGCGTTTGCGTTGCAGCTCGAGGTCTTCCAGCACCAAGGTTGGCAGCTGGCCCAGCAGGCCCTTGAGGAAGCCGCGGATCTGCGGATAGCTGCCGCGCACCGGCAGCACGATCTGGTAGCGCGCCAACTGGGTTTTCGGGTCGATGCCCAAGGCATATTCGCCGCGTGCCAGGCTGATGTGCTCGGCACTGGCCAGGTGATACAGGCGCTCGATCAGCTCGCTGGCCTGCGGCTGCCCAGGCAGTTGCTGGCGCAGCGTGTCGAGGGCCTGCTGCTCGGGTTTGACCGCGATCTTCAGCTCGCCCCGCTGCACCCGCCCCACTTGCACGCTGGCGTCCGCCTCGCTGGCGCGCAGTTCGCGCACGGTTTGCCAGTGCGGCAACACAGCGGCCAATGCCACGCCGACGGCCAGCAGGCCAACGGCGACAGCGGCAAGGCCCACCGGGCCGATGCGGCGCAGGCGTTCCTGCATGATCAGGCTGCTCAGCGGGTCAGGGGCGCGCATGGCCGGTCTCCCAAGTAGCGGTAAGGGTGAAACGCACCGGGTGCTCCGGCTGGCCCACCATCACCTCGTGGTTGAGCAAGGAAACATCGCTGAGCTCGGCGCTGGCCTCCAGGCGCTGGTGGTACTGCAGCATCGCCTCCAGGTTGCGCGCCTCGGCGGCGATGCGTACCTGGCCCTTGCGTGCATCCGGGGTCAGGCCAAGCAGCGCGACATCGTCCTGCGGCTGCGCTTCGAGCATGGCGAACAGCTGCTGCCAAGGCCGTTGCAGCTGCTGCGAGACACTGCGCATCTGCGCCAGGCGCTCGGCCTGTTCGCGGCTGGCAGCGCTGCTTTGCGGGGCGGCGGTGGCCGGGCGCCGGCCCAGTTGCAGTTCCAGGCTGTGCAGGCGGCCTTCCAGGTCGACCTGCTCGACCTGCAAGCGTTGTTGCAGCACCACCAGGGCGGCCACCACGGCGCAACCCAGGGCCAGTAGCGACCAGGCCAAGGCACCGCTGCGCCGGGGCTGGAATTCCAGGTCGAGGCGGCGCATGTCAGGCTACCGCCCGCCACATGGCGCACAACGGGTCGGCTTCGCTGGCCGGTTGGCACAGCTGCACCGCCGCCAATTGCGGCACGTCGCCCCGGCCGGGCGCATGCAGGTACACCCGTGGCAGATGCTCCCCGTACAACTCGCAGGTGCGTTCGATCAGCGCCTGCAAGGCCTGGTCGTTGTCGGCACAGCCTTGCGCCAGCACCTGCTGCCAGGCCCCCCCGGCGGCCAGCAGCAGCACGCTGCGGCGTGGCTCGGCGAGGACGAACAGGAAGTCACCCTGCCCCAGCTGCGCCGAGCAACGGTTGTAGGCGGCCATCAGGTACGGCTGCACCGAACGCAGCTGCAGCCGGCTTTCTCGCCCCAGTGCCTGCAGCCGTTGCAGCAAGGCCTCCGGCAGCGCCGTGGCAATGCGTGCGGCGCCTGCTGGCTCTGGCGAGAGGACGATGCGCCAGTCGCCCAGCGACTGCCCATAGAGGTTTTCAAAACAGGCCCGCGCATAGGCATCGAGTTCGCGCGGGTGGCCGATGGCATCGCTCCAGGGCACCAGGCAGAAGCGGCTGTAGCGGGCCGACAGCAATACCCGCAACTGGGCACCGCGCACGGTGTGCTCGGCAAGCAGCGCGGCCAGCGCCTCGACGGCGGCCTCCCAGGCCGGTTGGGCCGCCTCGCAGCTGAACGCGCGGCTGCCCAGCCACTGCTGTTGGTTGGCGTGCCAGCGGCCCAGGCCTACTCCCTCGGCGCCGAGCACGGCACAGTATCTATGAGCACCACGATCACGCGATAAATGTGACACGGTTGATCTCCTCAAGGGTGGTGCGGCCTTCACGGACCAGGTCCAGGGCCGAGGCGCGCAGCAAGCGCAGGCCGCGCTGGCAGGCGAGTGTCTTGATCTGCGACAGGGGGCGGCGTTCGACGATCATCTGCCGCAGGTCGTCGTCCAGGTGCAGCAGCTCGGCAATGGCACTGCGGCCGCGATAGCCACTGCCGCGGCACTGCCCGCAACCCTGGGCGCGGACAAACGTCCAGCCGGCCACGGCGGCGCGGGTCAGGCCTGAGGCCTGCAGGGTTTCATCGTCCGCCTCGCAGGCTGTGGCGCAGTGCGGGCAGGCCAGGCGAATCAGGCGCTGGGCCAGGATGGCGTTGAGCGCCGAGACGAAGCTGTAGGGGTCGACCTGCATCTGGCTGAAGCGGCCGATCACATCGAAGACGTTGTTGGCGTGAATGGTGGTGAACACCAGGTGCCCGGTCAGGGCCGACTGCACGGCAATCTGAGCGGTGTCGGGGTCGCGGATCTCGCCAACCAGGATCTTGTCCGGGTCGTGGCGCAGAATCGAACGCAGGCCGCGGGCAAAGGTCAGGCCCTTCTTTTCGTTGACCGGGATCTGCAATACACCGGGCAGTTGATATTCGACCGGGTCTTCGATGGTGATGATCTTGTCCACGCCATGGTTGATCTCGCTGATCATGGCGTACAGGGTGGTGGTCTTGCCGCTGCCGGTGGGGCCGGTGACCAGGATCATGCCGTAGGGCTCGGCGGCCAGCCGGCGCAGGGCGCGCAGGGTGTCGTCGGCAAAACCCAGGGCCTGCAGCTGCACACCACTGACCTTGTCGGACAGGTCCTGTTTGTCGAGCACCCGCAGCACGGCGTCTTCACCAAAAATGCTGGGCATGATCGAGACGCGGAAGTCGATCTGCCGTTCGCCCACGGCAACCTTGAACCGGCCGTCCTGGGGCACGCGCTTCTCACCGATGTCGAGCTCGGCCATGACCTTGATGCGCGAGATCACCTGGTCGGCGAAAGCGCTGCCGCTGGCCTTGCCGGCACCGTTGAGCACACCGTCGATGCGGTACTTGATGGTCAGGCCCTGGCCGGTCATGCCCAGGTGGATGTCGCTGGCGTGCAGCTTGAGGGCGTCGTAGAGGGTCGAGTTGACCAGCTTCACTACCCGGCTCTGGTCTTCGCTGATGCTGGTCAGCGACAGGCGTTGCAGCGGGTCGCTTTCGCTGCTGGCTTCGCTGTCGTGGTCAAGGGCATCGACGGCATGGAAGCTTTCTTCGTGGCGGGCCAGAAACGTCGCCAGCTCGGCGGCGTGGGCCAGGTACAGTGGCGCGCCTTGCAGCACATCGTCGATCCAGGCCAGGCGGGAAGAATCGAAGGGGTCGGCGAACACGCCCAGCAGTTCGCCTTCGCGCTCGATCAGCACGAATTCGCGTTTCAGGCTCTGGGCCAGGCTGACCTTGTCGAAGCGTGGGCTGCTGGCCAGCAGGGCCTGGCTGTGCAGCACCGGGTAATGCAGGGTGATGCCCAGGCGATGGGTGAAGGTGTCTGGGCTGTCGTTGGCCAGGCGTTCCAGGCAGTTGAGCAGGCGTTCGTCACCGGCTTGCAGACGGGCCTGGGCCAGCAGGTCACGCGGATAGGCGCACAGTGGCTGTGCTGGCTGCAGGGGTGTGGCGGCTGTATCGACTGCTTCGGACATGGCCTGCGACTCCGCTCAGGGGGCGCGTCGCAGGCTGGCTCAGCCAGGGTAGCGGGCGCCGCTATTCCCCTGTGAGCAGTTGTTCGTCGTCAGCACCTGGGGGCTTTGCGCCATTGCGGCGGCGGTCGGCCAGTACCCAGCTACCATCGTACAACTGCAGGGGGAACGATTCGTTCCTGGTCTGGCGTCGTTCGACGAACCCTTCTGCCGGGTTGTCCGTGGCCCTGCGCCGGCGCTCGATGCCCATCAGGTCGAAGATCGCGCGGGCCAGTTCCGCCAACGGGAACGGCTTGAACAGGACATGGGTCACACCAAGTTCGGCGGCGCGCTCACGGACCTCGGCGGTCGGGTGAGCGGTGATCAGCACGAAATGGCACTGCCTGTTCTTGCGCACGGTCTCCAGAACCTGAAACCCCTCCATGTCGGGCAAGCGGTAATCCAGCACGATCACTTGCGGTGCCAGGCTTTCAGCCTGCTCGATACCACTGGCACCGTCGTGGGCAACATGAACATCCAGGCCTTGCGCCTGCAGATACGCTTGCAGGTTCTGCGCAAGGGTCTGTTCGTCATCGACTACCAATACTCTGTTCACCAAGGTCGACTCCCCAATACTGCCCGGTTACCCGGTCTGCGAAGTGCGGCCTCGATAAGGCTTGAGCAGGCTTCGTGCCAGGCGTGAATAGTCATGCTGCACCGCTGTAAGTCGTTGATCTGGCAAGGCTGCCCGAGGGCGCCCAGTCTGCTGCGCGCAGCCAGGCTCGCCCAGTTCCCCACATCCGGGGAACCTGATGGCACTTTGCCAAGTCGTTATCCCCCAGCTTTGGGGGAACACCGTCGAGGGCCTCAGTCGGCGATTTCCACTTTAGCGGATTCGCGCAAACGTTGGCGCACGGTTTGCCGAGCCTGCGCCTGCAATTGGCCGGTAAGCGTGGCCCTGGCCAAGCGCAGGCCCTGTTCCCGTATGACAGAAGGATTATCACTTTGGTTCTGCGCTCCTTGCAGGGTTTGCCGATTGGCCTCGTAGAAGGCCTGTACTTGTGCCTGGCTGGGCGCGTCGACCGCGCTTAGCTGGGCATACAACTGCTGCGCTGCCATCTCGTGACGCATGTATTGAGCGTACTCTGCCCGATCGAAACCCGCCTCTGCCAGCCGCCGCTCGAACACTGTCGGGCTGCCGAACGCAGCCTCCACTTCGCCGACATGGGCAGCCACCTGCGCGTCACTGATGGCGATACCCTGGCGCTGGGCTTCCTGCCACAACAGCTCCTTGTCGATCAGTTCATCCAGGGCCTGGTCGCGCAGGCGCTTGTACAGGGTCGGGTTGCGGATGCTGGCCACCGCCCGCCCCTGGGCTTCGAGGTATTCCGTGAAGTAACGCTCCAGGCGCATGGCATCGATCTGCACACCGTTCACCCGCGCTGCCGGCACATCGGCCCAGCTCGCCGTGGTGGTCAGCAACAACAGGCACAACAACAGGGTACGCATGGCAACCTCCGCTCAAAGGGCGTCCGGCACAGGCCGGTACGGGGTAACCGAGGTGAATCGCGGCCCGGGCAAGGCCACTGCCACCACATGGGCACCGGCCATGCCCTGCCGACGGCCGGGGCCAAAGCCCAGGGCCGGGGTCAGGCCGGTCGTGACATCGTGCAGGCCTTCCAGGGCCGTGATCATCTGCTCGCGGCTGGCATCCCGGCCAATCTGCTTGAGGGCTTCGGTGAGCAGGCGCAGGGCGCACAGGGTATTCACCTGCAAGGACGCCTGGCGTGGGT
>NZ_JANIAG010000174.1:0-11773 GCF_028682155.1 Pseudomonas sp. 39004 | reverse complement strand
TTCTCCCTTCTGGCAGTCATCCTGCTACCCGCCTACACCATTCCTTGAGTAAATGCTAGAATCCCCGCCCATCATGCGGCCATTCTCCTATTCTTGGCCGAACATTCCTTCAAACAGTGCATCCCATGCTGAAGAAGCTGTTCCAGTCGTTCCGCCCTCCCGTACCGGGCCAGCACCACCGGCGCACCACGCCCGAGGTGATCAACAAGAGCCAACACTCGCTGCAACGCCACCAGTTCAGCCGCCACGCGGTGAACATCGTCGAGCGCCTGCAGAGTGCGGGCTACCAGGCTTACCTGGTCGGTGGCTGTGTCCGCGACCTGATGCTGGGCATCACGCCCAAAGACTTCGACGTCGCCACCAGCGCCACGCCCGAACAGGTCCGTGCCGAGTTCCGTAACGCGCGCATCATTGGTCGCCGCTTCAAGCTGGTCCACGTGCATTTCGGCCGTGAGATCATCGAAGTCGCCACCTTCCGCGCCCACCACTCGGAAGACGACCAAGGTGATAACCACCGTTCGTCGCACAATGCCAGTGGCCGCATCCTGCGTGACAACGTGTACGGCACCCTGGAAGAAGACGCGCAACGCCGCGACTTCACCATCAATGCCCTCTACTACGACCCCGTCAGCGAGCGCATCCTCGATTACGCCAACGGCGTGCACGATGTGCGCAACCGCCTGTTGCGCCTGATCGGTGACCCAACCCACCGCTACCAGGAAGACCCGGTGCGCATGCTGCGTGCCGTGCGTTTCGCCGCCAAGCTCGACTTCGGCATCGAGAAGCACACGGTGCAGCCGATCCGCGAGTTGGCCCCGCTGCTGCGCGAGATCCCGCCTGCGCGCCTGTTCGAGGAAAGCCTCAAGCTGTTCCTCTCGGGCCAAGGTGCGATGGCCTTCGAAATGCTGGTCGACCTGCAGCTGTTCGAGCCGTTGTTCCCGGCCAGCGCGCAAGCCCTGGACGAACGCCCGAGCTACACCCACACCTTGATCAGCCAGGCGCTGACCAACACCGATCTGCGCGTCAAACAGGGCAAACCGGTCACGCCGGCCTTCCTCTTCGCCGCGCTGCTGTGGCCCGCCCTGCCGGCCCGTGTGCTGCACCTGCAAAACCAGGGTGTGCCACCGATCCCAGCCATGAACGGTGCGGCCCACGACCTGATCGCCGAACAGTGCGCACGCATTGCTATCCCGAAGCGTTTCACCCTGCCGATCCGCGAGATCTGGGACATGCAGGAACGCCTGCCACGTCGCAGCGGCAAGCGCGCCGACCAGTTGCTGGACAACCCGCGCTTCCGTGCCGGTTACGACTTCCTGCTGCTGCGTGAAAGCGCTGGCGAGGAAACCGATGACCTCGGCCAATGGTGGACTGACTACCAGGATGCCAACGACAGCCAGCGCCGCGACATGATCCGTGAGCTGGGCAGCCGCGACGAAGGTACCGGCGCCGGCCCGCGCAAGCGCAAACGCAGCCCCAGCAAGCGTAAACGCGGTGGCGACGAGGCGTTCGAGTGACAACGCGCGCCTACATCGGCCTGGGCAGCAACCTGGACGCGCCTGCAGAACAACTGCAAAACGCCTTCCAGGCGCTGGGCCAGGCCGAAGGCACCCGCCTGGTGGCGGCCTCGGGCCTGTTCACCAGCGACTCGCTGCTGCCTGGCCAGCCGCGCTACACCAACGCCGTGGCGGCGCTCGACACCTCGCTCGAGCCATTGGCCCTGCTCGACGCCCTGCAGGCCATCGAAAATGACCAGGGCCGCGTGCGCAAGGAGCGTTGGGGCCCTCGCACGCTCGACCTGGATATCCTGCTGTTCGGCGACCAGCTGATCGACGTGCCGCGCCTGCAGGTACCGCATTACCACATGCACGCCCGCGCCTTCGTGCTGTACCCCCTGGCCGAACTGGTGCCAGACGGCTTCTGCCTGCCCGATGGCCGCGAACTCGCCCAGCTCATCAGCGCCTGCCCGTTCGTCGGTCTCGAGCGCCTGTAATTCGGGCGCTCCAGGCGACGGTAACGCCAGTAACACCCTGTTCGTAACAATGCGGTAACAGGGTGATTGACTTCCCCCACCTCGCTCACGACTATAGGCGTCCCGTGTGGCACCCAAGTGCCGCATACCCGTATTTAGGCCCGGACGGACCTGCGAACATCACGCGCGATGATGTGCCGCTCCGGAAGATGACTACACGCGTTGTATGCAGTCGTTTTAACAGCGCCTGAACGAGGATTTTCCTACATGCCTGAAGTAACCCTGACCACCCTGCATGGCCTCAAGGCCAAGGGTGAAAAAATCACCATGCTGACCTGCTACGACGCGACCTTCGCCAAGGCCGCCAGCCAGGCCGGTGTCGAAGTGTTGCTGGTGGGCGACTCGCTGGGGATGGTCCTGCAAGGCCACGACAGCACACTGCCTGTGACCACGGCGGAAATGGCCTACCACACTGCCTGCGTCAAGCGTGGCAACGATGGCGCGCTGATTCTGGCCGACCTGCCGTTCATGGCGCACGCCACCCCCGAGCAGGCCTTCGCCAACTGCGCCACGCTGATGCAGGCCGGCGCCCACATGATCAAGCTCGAAGGCGCCGCCTGGCTGGCCGAGACCGTTCGCCTGCTGGCCGAGCGCGGTGTACCGGTGTGCGCGCACATGGGCCTGACGCCACAGACCGTCAACGTGCTGGGCGGTTACAAGGTGCAGGGCCGCCAGGAAGCCCAGGCGCGGCAGATGCGTGCCGACGCCATTGCCCTGGAACAAGCCGGCGCGGCCATGCTGCTGCTCGAATGCGTGCCAAGTGAACTGGCAGCGGAAATCACCCAGGCGGTGAGCATTCCGGTGATCGGCATCGGCGCCGGCAGCGCCACCGATGGCCAGGTGCTGGTGCTGCACGACATGCTTGGCCTGTCGCTGAGTGGCCGGGTACCGAAGTTCGTGAAGAACTTCATGGCCGGCCAGCCGGACATCGACAGCGCCCTCGCCGCCTACGTGAAGGCGGTCAAGGACGTCAGCTTCCCCGCCAGCGAACACGGGTTCAGCGCATGAACACTGTCAAGACCGTCCGCGAACTGCGCGCCGCCGTTGGCCGCGCCCGCGGCGAAGGCAAGCGCATCGCGTTCGTGCCGACCATGGGCAACCTGCACAGCGGCCATGCCGCCCTGGTGACCAAGGCCGCCCAGCGAGCCGATTTCGTGGTTGCCAGCATCTTCGTCAACCCGCTGCAGTTCGGCGTCAATGAAGACCTCGACGCCTACCCGCGCACCCTGGCTGCCGACCAGGAGCGCTTGCTCCAGGCCGGCTGCAACCTGCTGTTTGCCCCGACTGTCGACGAGATGTACCCCGACGGCATGAGCGTGCAAACCCGGGTAAGCGTGCCCCAGCTCTCCGAAGGCCTGTGCGGCGCCAGCCGGCCAGGGCATTTCGAAGGTGTGGCGACGGTGGTCAGCAAGCTGTTCAACATGGTCCAGCCGGACCTCGCCGTGTTCGGCGAGAAGGACTTCCAGCAGTTGGCCGTGATCCGCGCCATGGTGCGCGACCTGAACATGCCCATCCAGATCATCGGTGAGCCGACCGTGCGCGCCGAGGACGGCCTGGCGCTGTCGTCGCGCAATGGTTACCTCACGCCCGAGCAACGTGTTACCGCGCCTGCGCTGTACCGCACCCTGCAGCACATCGGGGCGGCGCTTGGCCGTGGCCAGCGTGATTTTGCGGCACTGGCCGCAGAAGGGCTGGCGCAACTGACCGCTGCGGGTTTGCGCCCGGACTATCTGGAAATTCGCCATGCCGTGAGCCTGCGCCCGGCGCTGATCGATGATCGGGACCTGGTGGTGATCGCAGCGGCTTACCTGGGTAACACCCGGTTGATCGACAACCTGTACCTGCACGTGGAAGACAAGACCGCCTGATCATGCGGTTTTCCGGGGGCGCTTTGCGCCCCTTTCGCGGCGCAAGGCCGCCCCTGCAACATACCGTGCAGACGCCCCGCGATATCCCGTCACGCCCCCCATTCCCCCCGCGCCGCCAATGCCTATAATGACTGCCTGCAACTGACAGCCAAGGCCAATGTCCAAGGCCTCACAACGCACCAAGGAACCCTCCGCAATGGCGTATTACCGTACACCCCATGATGTGACGGCCCTGCCCGCATGGCAGGCGCTCCAGCAACACCGCGACGCCATGCAAGACTTCAGCATGCGTGACGCCTTCGCCGCCGACCCCAAGCGCTTTGACCAGTTCTCGCTGAGCTGCTGCGGCTTGTTTCTCGACTACTCGAAAAACCTGATCAACGAACAAAGCCGTGACCTGCTGGTGAACCTGGCCAAAGAAGTCGGCCTGCAAGATGCCATCAAGTCGATGTTCAACGGCGAGATCATCAACGCCTCCGAAGGCCGCCCGGTGTTGCACACCGCCCTGCGCCGCCCGGTTGGCGACAAGCTCAGCGTCAACGGCGTCAACGTGATGCCCGAGGTGCACAAGGTGCTCAACCAGATCACCGAATTGGTGGGGCGCATCCACGATGGCCTGTGGCGCGGTTACAGCGAAAAACCGATCACCGACGTGGTCAACATCGGCATCGGCGGCTCGTTCCTTGGCCCCGAGCTGGTCTCCGAGGCACTGCTGCCCTACGCGCAACGTGGCGTGCGCTGCCACTACCTGGCGAACATCGATGGCAGCGAGTTCCACGAACTGTCGGCCAACCTGCGTGCCGAAACCACGCTGTTCATCGTTTCGTCGAAGTCGTTCAACACCCTCGAAACACTGAAGAACGCCATGGCCGCGCGTACCTGGTACCTGGCCCAGGGCGGTTCGGAAGCCGAGCTGTATCGCCACTTCATCGCGGTTTCCAGCAACAAGGCCGCCGCCGTGGCCTTCGGCATTCGCGAAGAGAACATCTTCCCGATGTGGGACTGGGTGGGTGGGCGCTATTCGCTGTGGTCGGCCATCGGCCTGCCGATCGCCCTGGCCATCGGCACCGCCAACTTCAAGGAGCTGCTGTCTGGCGCCTACACCATGGACCAGCACTTCCAGACCGCGCCGTTCGAACAGAACATGCCAGTGCTGCTGGCCCTGTTGGGCGTGTGGTATGGCAACTTCTGGGGCGCGCGCAGCCATGCGATCCTGCCGTATGACCACTACCTGCGTAACATCACCAAGCACTTGCAACAGCTGGACATGGAGTCCAATGGCAAGAGCGTGCTGCAGGACGGCACACCGGTGAACACCGACACCGGCCCGGTAATCTGGGGCGGCGTTGGCTGCAACGGCCAGCATGCCTACCACCAGTTGCTGCACCAGGGTACCCAGCTGATTCCGGCCGACTTCATCGTGCCGGTGGTGAGCTTCAACCCGGTTGCCGACCACCACCAGTGGCTGTACGCCAACTGCCTGTCGCAGAGCCAGGCGCTGATGCTCGGCAAGACCCGTGACGAAGCCGAGACCGAACTGCGCGGCAAAGGCCTGAACGAAGCAGACATCGAGAAGCTGGCGCCACACAAGGTGATCCCGGGCAACCGCCCGAGCAACACCCTGGTGGTCGAGCGCATCAGCCCGCGCCGCCTGGGCGCACTGGTGGCGATGTATGAGCACAAGGTCTTCGTGCAGAGCGTGATCTGGGGCATCAATGCCTTCGACCAGTGGGGCGTGGAGCTGGGCAAGGAGCTGGGCAAAGGTGTCTACCAGCGCCTTGTAGGCAGCCTGGAAGACAGCGCCGAAGACGGTTCGACCCAGGGCCTGATCAACTACTTCCGCGGCCGTCACCGCGGTTGATGCAGAAGGGCTCACCGCCAAGGTGGGCCCTTCGTCTTTCATGCCCAGGCGAACCCAGCCTGGCTACACTTGTCCATCGAATAGCCGTTGCAGTCCATCGCCCCGACAAGAGCAGGACAACCGCCATGTTCGATATACGCGACTACCCCCAGGCCCTGGCCGTCAGCCAATCGGCCACCCTCAGTGACGAAGAGTATCGCCGCCTCTACCAGCAATCGGTCGACGACCCCGATACGTTCTGGGCCGAGCAGGCCAAGCGCCTGGACTGGGTCAAGCCCTGGTCGAGCGTGCAGCAATGCGACCTGAAAACCGGCAAGGCCCGTTGGTTCGACGGCGGCCAGCTGAACGTCAGTTACAACTGCATCGACCGCCACCTGGCCACGCGCGGCGAACAGACCGCCTTGCTCTGGGAAGGCGACGACCCTAACGACGCCAAAGCCATCAGCTACCGCGAATTGCACCGCCAGGTCTGCCGCCTGGCCAATGCCCTGAAAGCGCGCGGGGTGAAAAAAGGCGACCGGGTCTGCATCTACATGCCGATGATCCCTGAAGCGGCCTTTGCCATGCTCGCCTGTACGCGGCTGGGCGCCGTGCACTCAGTGGTGTTTGGGGGCTTCTCGCCCGATGCCCTGCGCGATCGCATCCTCGATGCCGATTGCCGCACCGTGATCACCGCCGATGAAGGCGTGCGCGGGGGCAAGCGCATCCCGCTGAAGCTGAACGTCGACAAGGCTCTGGCCAACTGCCCCGATGTCAGCAGCGTATTCGTCGTGCGCCGCACCGGTGGCGACATCGCCTGGGATGAACGCCGCGACCTCTGGTATCACCAGGCAACCGAGCAGGCGGGTGACGACTGCCCGCCCGAACCCATGGGCGCAGAAGACCCGCTGTTCATCCTCTACACCTCCGGCAGCACCGGCAAACCCAAAGGCGTGTTGCATACCACCGCAGGCTACCTGCTGCAGGCCACACTCACTTTCAAGGTGGTGTTCGACTACCGCGAGGGTGAGGTGTTCTGGTGCACGGCGGACGTGGGCTGGGTCACCGGCCACAGCTACATCGTCTATGGCCCGCTGGCCAATGGTGCGATTTCACTGATGTTCGAAGGCGTGCCCAATTACCCGGACACATCGCGCTTCTGGCAGGTGGTGGACAAGCACCAGGTGAACATCTTCTACACCGCACCCACGGCCTTGCGCGCCCTCATGCGCGAAGGCTCCGGCCCGCTGCAGAGCACCTCGCGCCAGAGCCTGCGCCTGCTCGGCAGCGTTGGCGAGCCGATCAACCCGGAAGCGTGGGAATGGTATTTCGAAGAAGTCGGGCGCAAGCGCTGCCCGATCGTCGATACCTGGTGGCAGACCGAAACCGGCGGCATCATGCTCACCCCGTTGCCCAGCACCCAGCGGCTCAAGCCCGGCTGCGCCAGCCAGCCCATGTTCGGTGTGCAGCCAGTGCTGCTGGACGAAAAAGGCGCACTCATCGAAGGCCCCGGCGCCGGCCTGCTGGCCATCAAGGCCAGTTGGCCCGGGCAGATTCGCAGCGTCTATGGCGACCATCAGCGCATGGTCGAAACCTACTTCAAGCCCCTGCCCGGCTACTACTTCACCGGTGACGGCGCACGCCGCGATGCCGATGGCGACTACTGGATAACCGGGCGCATCGACGATGTGATCAACGTGTCCGGCCACCGCATCGGCACGGCAGAGGTGGAAAGCGCGCTGGTCCTGCACGACAGCGTCGCCGAAGCGGCAGTGGTCGGCTACCCCCATGACCTCAAGGGCCAGGGGGTGTACGCCTTTGTCACGACCATGAACGGCGTGGACCCCGACGACGCGCTCAAGGCCGAACTGCTGGCCCTGGTCAGCAAGGAAATCGGCAGCTTCGCCAAACCGGAACTGATCCAATGGGCGCCGGCGCTGCCCAAAACCCGCTCGGGCAAGATCATGCGGCGTATACTGCGCAAGATCGCCTGCAACGAGCTGGAAAACCTCGGCGATACCTCGACCCTGGCCGACCCGAGCGTGGTCCAGGGGTTGATCGACAAACGCCTCAACCAATAGCCGGCGGCACATGTTCATGGCCGCCCTGAACGACAGGTCGCCATGGAAGCCCTTCGCCGCCGCATCGAAACCCAGGTCATGAGCCTTACCGGGCTGGCCCTCGGCCAGCTCGACCTGGAATCGCCCAAGGGCGACCCTGGCCTGTTTGGCCCGCAAAGCATCAGTTGGCAGGTACACGGTGACTTCCCGAGCATGCTGGTCGGCGGCATCAGTGCCCTTATGCTGCAACTGCTGCACCCGCTGGCCCTGGCCGGAGTGTGGGACCACTCGAACTTTCGCCAGGACCTGCTCGGCCGTTTGCGCCGCACCAGCCAGTTCATTTCCGGCACCACCTTTGGCTCGACCCGCGACGCCGACTGGCTGATCGAAAAGGTCCGCACCATTCACCTGCAAGTCACCGGTACCGCGCCGGATGGCCGCCCCTATGCGGCCAGCGACCCGGGCTTGCTGACCTGGGTGCACGTCGCCGAGGTCAGCAGTTTTCTCGCCGCCCACCTGCGTTACCGCAACCCGCACCTGCCGCGTGCCGAGCAGGATGCCTACTACAACGAGATTGCCCTGATCGCCGAACGCCTTGGCGCCCGTGATGTGCCGCGCTCCTGCCAGCAAGTCGAAGACTACCTGCGGCAGATGCGCCCGCAGTTGCAGAGCGATGCGCGCAGCTTCGAGGTGGTCGACATCCTGCTTGCCGCACCGGCCCCCAGCCGCCTGGCGCAACCTGTCGGCAAGCTGATGCTTAACGCGGGCATCGACCTGCTGCCCGATTGGGCCCAGGCCATGCTCGGCCTGCAACAAGGTCCCTTGCAGCGCCGCATGATCCGCCTTGGCCTGCAACGCACGGCGCCGGTACTGCGCTGGGCCATGCGCGACGGCTCGGCGCATCGGGCAAAGCGCCGCATGGGCATCGAATGAGGCGAAATGGTCGCCTCAGCGGAACTGATTTAACGTGCCATACTCCAAGCACTCCTGCTTAGACAGACGAAGCGACACATGTACAAAGGATTGACTCGCGCCCTCGGCGCCATGCTGGCCCTCGTAGCCCTCTATAGCCTGCTCGGCTTCCTCATTCTTCCCGGTGTCGCCCTGCGCATCGCCAACCAGCAGTTGGCGCACTATGCCAGCGTGCCGGCGCACCTGCAGCGCATCGAGCTGAACCCCTTCAGCCTCGAACTGACGCTGTGGGGCTTGCAGATCGGCGAGCCTGGCAAGGAACAAGTCGGTTTCGAGCGGCTGTACGCCAACCTCTCGCTCGACAGCCTGTGGAGCGGTGCCCTGCACCTGACCGCAGTGGAACTCGACAAACCGCGCAATGAAGTGCTGTTCGCCAAAGACGGTACGCTCAACCTCACCCAGTTGTTCAAGTTGCCCGCCAGTGAGGCCAAGCCGGACCAGCCGCCCAGCGACCCGTTCCCGCTTCGCATCGGCAGCATCAAGCTCACCGAAGGTTACCTGCACTTCGAGGATCAACGCCCGAGCGAGCCGATCGAATTCCTCTACGACAACATGAACCTGGAGCTGAAAAACCTCAGCACCCTGCCGGACGACAATGCCGACATGACGCTGGTGGCCAACGGCCCCAACGGTGGGCGCATCGACTGGAAAGGCACCCTTGGCCTGTCGCCGATCGCCTCCGAAGGCACGCTGAAGATCACCGACGGCAAGATGAAACTGTTCTGGCCGTATGTGCGTGATGCCGTGCCGCTGGTGCTCGAAGACGGTGTGATCAGCCTCGATACCCACTACAAGCTCAACCTGTCCAAGCAGACCGAGCTGTTGCTGGACAACACCTCGGTACGCATCGCGCCTTTCGCCATCAAGGCGCCAGATGGGCGCAAACTCGCGCGTCTGGCCAGCCTGGAGGTGAGTGAAACCTCCATCGACCTGGCCAAGCAACAGGTGATCGTCGGCAAGATTCGTAGCGAAAAACTCGAAACCTGGGCTGCGCTGGAAAAAGACGGCCAACTCGATTGGCAGAAGCTGTTCGCCAGCCAACCGGCCAAGCCCACCCCCAAGGAAAAGGCCGAACCCGCCGCTGCCGAGCCTGCGCCCGATGCGCAAGCCGCCAACACGCCAAGCAAGCCCTGGCAGGTGCTGCTCAAGGACGTGCAGCTGCGCAACTACAGCGTGCACCTGGCAGACCGCAGCCAGAAGGAACCCGTGGCCCTGGACGTCGGCCCGCTGAATGTCGACCTGCAAGGCTTCGACAGCCTCAACCAGACGCCTTTCACGCTCAAGCTCGATACGGGTGTGGGCAAGCAAGGCAAGCTGCAGGCTGCTGGCCAGGTCAACCTGGCGCCGGTCTGGGCCAAGCTGGATGTCAGCACACGTGACATCGACCTGCGTGTGGCCCAGGCCTACATCAGCCCGTTCATCCTCCTGGAGCTTCGCAGCGGCATGCTCGCCAGCGACCTGAAGGTCGACTTGAAAAGTACCGAGCCACTGGCCTTCAACGTCGCCGGCAAGGCCCAGGTCAACCAGCTGCATACGCTCGACACCATCAAGGGCCGCGACTTCGTGAAGTGGCAGCAAGTGAACGTCGACGGCCTGTCGTATGTGCACGGTGATGCCTTGTCGATCGACAAGGTGACCCTGCTGCAGCCTTATGCGCGCTTCATCATCAACGAAGACCGCACCACCAACATCAACGACCTGCTGATCCCGCAACCGGCCGACGCGCCGGCCTCCAAGGCTGCCAAACCGGCCAGCAACGACAAGCCGTTGGGCATACACATCGGCCAGATCGACATCAACGACGGCTCGGCCAACTTCGCCGACCTGTCCCTCACGCCCAACTTCGCCACGGCCGTGCAACAGCTCAACGGCCAGGTCGGCACGATCGACAACCGTAAGCCGAACCCGGCCAAGGTGGACATCAAGGGCAAGGTCGACCGCTATGCGCCGGTTACCATCAAGGGTGCGCTCAACCCGTTCAACCCGCTGGCCAGCCTGGATATCGCCACCAGCTTCAAGCGGGTCGAACTGACCACGCTGACGCCCTACTCCGGCAAGTTCGCAGGCTTCCGTATCCGCAAGGGCCGGCTCAACCTCGACCTGCACTACCTGATCACCAACGGCCAGCTCAAGGCCGAGAACAAGGTGGTGGTCGAGCAATTGCAGCTGGGCGAAAAGGTCGACAGCCCGGATGCCGTGGACCTGCCGATCCGCCTGGCGGTGGCACTGCTCAAGGATACCGAAGGCAAGATCTCCATCGAGTTGCCGGTGACGGGTGACCTCAACAACCCGCAGTTCAGCGTCATGCCGATTGTCTGGCAAACCCTGCGCAACCTGGTGTTGCGCGCGGCCCAGGCACCGTTCAAGTTCATTGGCGGGCTGATTGCTGGCGGGGGCTCGGAAGACCTTGGCAACGTGTCGTTCACCCCAGGCTCGAGTGAACTCAGTGGCGACGCCCAGTCGTCGCTGGACAAACTGGCCTCGGCCCTCAAGGAGCGCCCGGAGCTGCGCCTGGAAATCGAAGGCACCAGCGCGCAGACCAGCGACGGCCCGTTGATCGCCCAGCAGCGCCTGGACCGCGAGTACCAGGCCACCTGGTACAAGATCCTGCAGCGTCGTGGCGACAAGGTGCCTGCCAATGCCTCGATGCTGGTGATCGACGACAGCGACAAACCGGCGATGCTCGAAGGCATCTACCGCAATCGCCTGAAGCAGCAACCACCGGCTGAGTGGGAACAACTGGGGCGCGACGAGCGCACCGCCAAGCTGCGTGAAGCGGTGATCAAGTCCTGGGCCGAGAGCGCCCCCTTGCTGCGTACGCTCGGCCAGGAGCGGGCCAGCAGCATCAAGGACTACCTGGTGGACAAGGGCAAGCTGGAAGACGACCGGGTGTACTTCATCGATACCACCCTGGGTCAGGCTGAGAAGGATGGCCGGGTGATCACCCCGATGCACCTGGATGCCGAGTGATCAGGATGCCGATTGCCGCACCGTGATCACCGCC
>NZ_JANIAG010000173.1:0-11999 GCF_028682155.1 Pseudomonas sp. 39004 | reverse complement strand
CAAAGCCCGCGACCGTTGCCGGTAGCGGGCTTTGTCGTTTCTGGCTTGTGTTGCTTGCCTTGGCCCATCGCCGGCAAGCCGGCGATGGGCTGCAAAGCGGCCCCGTTACTCGGCCCATTCCGGGTCGCCGGTAAACACCACGGTCAGCCAGCGGTCCGGCCCTTCGCCGCCCACGGCATCACCGATCTCGTTGCGCAGTGCATCCCACTCATCGATGGTTTTCGCGCCCATGCCGGTCGGCACGATGAAGTACAGCTCGATCTCCCGCGAGCGCCCCACCTTGGCCACATAAGCGCGGTACGACTGCAGGCCGTGGCGCGCGACGAATGCCTTGGCGACCTCGTCGACATGCAGTTTGAGGTCGCCCGGCGTCACCAGGAAAATCTCCGAAAATGCCTGGCGTACCACCGACAACGGCAACGGAATGATCACCAGGCAGACCAGTGCCAGTACCGCCGGGTCGATGTACGGTGACATCCACTCCCACTGCGTGCCTTGCACGGCATAACCAAAGCAGAAGGCGATCAGCAACGCGGCAGTAATGCTGGCCGACATCACCCAGCCCTTGACGTCCATGCGCACGAAGTCCGAACACAGCTTGCGGTTGGCCCGGGCTTCGATCACCGCGATGGTCACGCAGGCAATCACGGTCAGTACCGCGTAGACCATGGCAATGCCGAATTCCAGGTGGCGCCCGCCTTGCAGCACGCTGCTGACGGCGTTGATCAGCGCATAGATGGCCACGCCGCTGAGCAGGATGCCATTGAGCGCCAGCACCATCGGCTCCAGGTGCCAGAAGCCCATGGTGAAGCGCTCGCGCAGTTTGCGTGACATGTGCGCGGTGGTGGTGTGCGAGGTGATCAGCTTGACCACCACCAGCGACAGCCCGCTCATGCTGGCGTCGACCAGTGAATAGACGCCGTCGAAGATGATCGAGAACGAGCCGGAGGCCAGGCCGAAGGCGATGCCGATGGTGGCGATGAACAGGGTGACGGCGATCGAGGTGCGTAGCAGGCCTTGTTCGCTGGTGATGTCGAAGAATGGGGGTTTGTTTGCTGCTTCCATGGGTAAAGCTCTTTCAAAAGGTGGGTTGCCTGTACCGGCCTCTTCGCGGGGCAAGCCCGCTCCACAGGTGCGGCACCGCTCTCAAGGCTGGTGATAGTCCTGTGGGAGCGGGCTTGCCCCGCGAAGAGGCCAGTACAGACTAGACGCGAAACTGCTCCATCAAGGCTTGCTGCTGGTTGGCCAGCCGGTTCAGTGCCTGGCTGATCCGCGCCGACTCCTCGGCCTGGCCAGACAGCGATTCTGTCACATCGCGGATGCCGGCCACGTTGCGGTTCACTTCCTCGGCCACCGCACTTTGCTCTTCCGCTGCCGAGGCGATCTGCAGGTTCATGTCGCTGATCACCGCCACCGCCTCGCCAATTCGCTGCAGGGCCGGCAGTGCCTGCTCCATGCGCGTCGCGCTGGCTTGAGCCTGGCGTTGGCCTTCATGCATGGCGCCCACCACATCCTCGGTGCCTTGC
Source organism: Pseudomonas sp. 39004 (assembly GCF_028682155.1). NCBI lineage: Bacteria > Pseudomonadati > Pseudomonadota > Gammaproteobacteria > Pseudomonadales > Pseudomonadaceae > Pseudomonas > Pseudomonas sp. 39004. The sequence goes on along the minus strand of NZ_JANIAG010000173.1, from coordinate 10,473 downwards.
TGCAAGCCTTCGATGACCTGGCGGATTTCCTCGACCGATACCTGGGTGCGTTGGGCCAGGCTGCGCACTTCGTCGGCGACCACGGCAAAACCGCGTCCGGCTTCGCCAGCCCGGGCGGCTTCGATGGCGGCATTGAGCGCCAGCAGGTTGGTCTGCTCGGCAATGGCGCGGATCACATCCAGCACCGAGCCAATTTGCTCGCTGCGGCTTTCCAGGGCGCGTGCTTCGTCCATCGCGGTGGTCATGTCGGCGGCCAGGCGGTCGATGGCCTGGCGGGTACTGGCGATCAGTTGCAGGCCTTCGCGGCTCGCCTGGTCGGCGCCGCGAGCCGCCTGAGCTGCCTGGGCGGCATTGTGGGCGACATCCAGTGCGGTAGCGCTCATTTCGTTGGCGGCGGTGGCCACCTGCTCGATTTCCCGGTGCTGTTGCTGCATGCCGTTGCTGGTCTGGCTGGCGATGGCAGCGGACTGGTCGGCGGTGCCGCGGGCTTCCTGCAGCGAGCCCTTGACCTGGGCAATTACGGGTTGGAGTTTGTCGAGGAAGCGGTTGAACCAGCCCGTCAGTTGGCCCAGTTCGTCCTCGCGGGCGTAGTCCAGACGGCGGGTCAGGTCACCTTCACCGCTGGCGATGGCCTCCAGGCGCGCCGCTACGGCAAGGATCGGCCGGGTTACCCCGCGTGCGGTCAGCCAGACCAGCAGCAGGCCCAGCACGGCAGCGGCGAGGCCAATCATCAGGCTGGTGAGGTTGGCGCGCTGGTTGTTCGCGTCCAGCCGTTGGTTGAGGGCGACTGCCGGCGCTTGCAGGACGCTTTGTGGCACTTCAAGCAGTACCTGCCAGGGGGGCGCATCGGGGATCGGTGCGAAGGGGTGGGCAACCCGCAGCAGGCCGCTCGCCACGCTCGTGCTCAGCGCCTTGCCGAGCTTAGAGCTGTCGCGGCTGTGGCCTGCCAGCAGGCCGGCCGGGCTGACGATGCTGACCTGGCCCTGGCCATCGAACAGTTCCTGACGGCCGTCCAGGCTCAGCTGCTGCAGGTTGTCCAGGCCAATGTCCAGGCCGACCACGCCGATGACCTTGCCGTTTTCCAGCAGGGGCAGGGCGATGCTGGTCATCAGCACCTCGCGGCCATTGACCTCGTCGAGGTACGGCTCGAGCATACAGGTCTGGGCCGTTTCTTGCGGGCAGGTCAGCCAGCGGTTCTGCGGGCTGCCGCTGGTGCTGGTGCGGGTGTCGGCCAGCATCGATTCCGGCATGGCTTCTGCTTCGAGGGTGCCAGGGCGCGGTTGCGACCAGTACAGCGAGAACCGCCCGCTGTCGTTGCTGCCCAGGGCATCCTGGCCGATGTACTGGCTGTCCTGGTGGTCCAAGGCATTGGGCTGGAACACCAGGTAAAGGCCGATCACATCCGGGTTGCCGGCCAGGCTGGCACGCGCTTCGCGGGTCAGGTCGCCGCGCAGGTCGCTGCCGCCGCGGGCCTTCAATACCTGTACCAAGCGGCGCAAGCCATTGCCATACTGGTAAGCGTCCATGAAATAGCGCTGGATGCGCAATGCCTGGGTCTGGGCGTGCGCTTGCAGGCGCAGGCGCGCGCTCTGGTCGAGCATTTCGGTGTTGGCCTGGTTGACCAGTGCCGCGCTGCGTCGGGCCTGGGTCAGCGAGGTGGCGACCAGCAGGGCGACGATGGCCAGCAGGCACAAGCCGGCAAGCAGGGTGATCTTCCACTGGATGGAGAGGCGGCGCAGCGGCATAGGGGCTTTCCTTTTCGATCAAGCGCAACGCCCGCTATCAGGCGCGGGCGTTGTCGGCAGCGTGGGTCATTCAGCGATGCAGTTCGGTGGGGCAACCCTGAAGGCCTTGGTCAGCCAGGCCAGGTAGCACAAGCCGAACAATGCCCAGATGCCACCAAACATGAGCGAGTGCGCGTTCAAGTCCAGCCACAGCGAAACGATGATGCAGAAGCCGATGGTCGGCAGCACCAGGTACTTGAGCTTGTTGGCCAGCCCCTGGCGATTGCCTTCGCGCAGGTAGCAGTGGTTGATCACCGACAGGTTGACGAAGCTGAAGGCCACCAGGGCGCCGAAGTTGATGATCGACGTGGCCGTGACCAGGTCGAAGAAGATGGCCGACAGCGAAATCAGCCCCACCACCGCGATGTTCATGACCGGCGTCTTGTAGCGCGAATGCAGGCGGGCAAAGATGCTGGCCGGGATCACGTTGTCGCGGCCCATCACGTACAGCAAGCGTGAGACGCTGGTCTGCGAGGCCAGGCCCGAGGCGATGGTATTGATCACGGTGCAGGCGATGAACACCGACTGGAACAGCTTGCCGCCCACGTACAGGGCGATTTCCGGCAAGGCGGCTTCCTGGTCATGGAAGCGCGCCATGGTCGGGAAGTAGGCCTGGATGAAGTACGACACCAGGATGAACACCATCCCGCCGATCAGCGCGGTGAGGAAGATCGCCCGTGGGATGGTCTTGCCCGGGTCGCGGGTTTCTTCCGACAGGCAGGTGACTGCGTCGAAGCCCAGGAACGAGAAGCACAGAATGGTCGCGCCAGCGGCCAGGGCGCTGAGCTGGGTCTGGTTGTCGGCGAAGGGCAGCAGGCTCCAGGTGGTACCCATCCCTTCGCCATGATGCAGGCCGCGCACGCAGAGGTAGATGAACACGCCGATGATTGCCACCTGCACCGCCACGAACAGCAGGTTGAAGTGCGCCACCAGGTTGATGCTGCGCATATTGATCAGGCTGATCAGGCTGACGAACCCGACCACCCACACCCACGCCGGCACTTCGGGGAACATGGCCGACAGGTAGAGCTTGGCCAGCAGCGCATTGACCATGGGCAGGAGCAGGTAGTCCAGCAGCGATGACCAGCCCACCAGGAAGCCCACGTGCGGGTTGATGGCGCGCTGGGTGTAGGTGTAGGCCGAACCCGATTGCGGGAAGCGTCGTACCAGGGTGCCATAGCTCACGGCGGTGAACAGGATGCCGGCCAGCGCCAGGATGTAGGCGCTGGGCACATGCCCGGCGGTGATGCCGGAAACAATCCCGAACGTGTCGAACACGGTCATCGGTGTCAGGTAGGCCAGGCCGATGATTACCACGTGCCAGAGGCGCAGGGATTTGTGGAATTGGCCGCTGCCGGTAGCGCTCTGGTCAGGCTGCATGCTGGCATGGCTCCTGCGGCTGGGCGTGAACGGCGGGCACAGTGAGTGGCGCATGCGGCAAGTGCGAGCGGGTGGGCTCCATGTTGTTCACCTTTATTGTTCGGAGCAGAGGGAGGCGCGTGCGAGACGCCGGTTGTTCTTTGTGAGGTGGGCGCGGTGCAAGTGGTTAAAATAAAAAACGATGGGTAGGTTGGTGTCAAGTTAAACATGACAAGATGTTGCAAAACTGAAATATTTATCGATTTGAATAGGGTTTTGTTCGGTTTTTGCGCGCTTTTATGCGCTTTTGCTCGATTTAGATGTCCGTAAAATTGAACAAACCAGAAATGTTTCCTGCGCCTTTCAGACGCTTCCTAAAAGCGGGATTTCTCTGCTTCGGCCGTCACGTGCCTCAGGCTGCAGTGATATTCTTCAGGCCCTACGTGGCACCTGGCCGCGTGCAAGCCCTTATGGACAGCAATCGGTTTTATTCATGAAGAAATCAGTAGGCATCCTTTCCGGCCTGGCCCTTGCCATTGCCGTCGCAACCACCGCTGGCGCCTGGTACACCGGCGAGCGCCTGCCTGCGGAGCTGGAATATTCCGTCAACCGCAGCAACGCTGAACTGAAGAAAGCCCTGGTAGGCGTCGGCGGCAGCATGACCGTCGAACTGGTCTCGCTGGATCGGCACTTCTTCAGCAGTACCGCCCAATACCGGCTCACCGCCAAGGACATCAACCTCGGCGACGGCGAGGCGGTCAATTTCGAGGTGGGCATGACCGACCAGATCGAGCATGGCCCGTTCCCTTGGTCGCGGGTCAAGGCGCTGAAGCTGATGCCAGTGCTGGCTGTCAGCAACAGCACGCTGGTCAAAGACGCATTCACCGCCCCCTGGTTCGCCGCAGCGGGCGAGCAGTCGCCGGTCAGCGCGCAGACCAGCCTGGGTTACGGCGGCAGCGTCGACAGCACGGTATTGCTGGCCCCGGCCAAGGTCACCGAAACCGATGGCAACAGCCTCGACTTCTCGGGCATGCAGCTGCAAGTCAGCGGCGACCGCGAAGGCAAGGCGACCCAGTTCCAGGGCAGTGCCGAGCGCTTCGAGATGAAGGTGGTCCGCGACGATCAGCCGCCTGCCACGTTCGAGCTGAAAGGCTTGAAGGTCGGCGGTGACCTGGCGGCCACCAAGCATGATGCGATCTATGTCGGCAACGTCGACCTGTCGCTGGCTGAAACCAAGGTCACCTTGGGGCCCAAGCAGCAGGTGCTGTTGATCAAAGGCTTCGAGCAAAATGCCGTGCAAACCCTCGACGGCCCGGACACCGTGGGTGGGCGCGTGGCTTACACGCTGGCGGACATCACCTGGGACGGCCGCGCGGTCGGTAATGCTCAGTTGGCCGTGAGCATCAAGTCGCTCAACGCGCCGGCGCTGCAAGCGCTGTCGCACTGGTACCAGGCGCACGTGCCGGAGTTCGAGGCAGCGGCCGCAGCCGGCCAGCCGGTGCCACAGATCCAGATGGACGAGGCTGAGAAGGCCAAGTTCCAGGGCGACCTGCAACAGCTGTTGGCGTCCAAGCCCAAGCTGGCCGTGGAAAACTTCTCGTTCAAGACGGCCAATGGCGAAAGCCGCTTCAACCTGGCCATGGACTTCGCCAGCCCGACCTCCTTCGACTTGCCGCCTGACCAGTTGAGCAAGCAACTGATCAGCGAGGTGAAGAGCAAGCTGTCGCTGTCCAAGCCGATGATTGGCGACCTGGCAACCTTGCAGGCATTGCTGGAAGGGCAGACCGATGCCCAGGCGATCGCCATGCAGTCCAGCCAGGCGGGTGAAATGGTCGGCATGATGGCGCTGCAAAGCGGCATGGCCACGGTGCAGGGCAATGATGTGGTGAGCAGCCTGCACTACGCCGATGGCATGGTCGACTTCAATGGCCAGAAAATGACCGTGGAAGCGTTCGCGATGCTGATGTCCTCGCGTCTTGCAGCCTTGCAGCCGCAAGGTTGATTGGCTGAGCGGTACAGCCCTGTCGCCGGCAACCCGGTTGCAGGGCTGTACAGGCTGCATAAAACCCTTTTGAATTGCCTCGATTGTCTGTAGCCTTCGGCGTCCGATAATAATCCGCGCCCGCAGAGGGCCGTGATGGCCTGCGCGCCGTCCGGCGCCCCTAGCCGATCTGCCAGGGCCGGGTGATACACTCGATTTGATGCGCACACGCGCCTGCAGGTCCAGCGATCATGACCCAGATTTCCGAACGCCTGTTGGTTCAGGCCCACCTCGACGCCAAACAGCCCAACCCGCTGACAGCCGAGCAGGAGGCCGAATACCGTGCGGCCATCGCTGCCGAGCTCAAGGCGCAGAACGCCGTGCTGGTCGCCCATTACTACTGCGATCCGGTGATCCAGGCGCTGGCCGAAGAGACCGGCGGTTGCGTATCCGACTCGTTGGAAATGGCCCGTTTCGGCAAGAACCACCCCGCCGAGACCGTGATCGTTGCCGGTGTGCGCTTCATGGGCGAAACGGCAAAAATTCTTACCCCCGAAAAACGCGTGCTGATGCCGACCCTCGAGGCCACCTGCTCCCTCGACCTGGGGTGCCCGGTTGAAGAGTTTTCGGCATTCTGCGACCAACACCCGGAACGTACCGTGGTGGTCTATGCCAATACCTCGGCGGCCGTGAAGGCGCGTGCCGACTGGGTGGTAACCTCCAGCTGCGCGCTGGAGATCGTCGAAAGCCTGATGGACAACGGCGAGACCATCATCTGGGGCCCGGACCAGCACCTGGGGCGCTACATTCAGAAGCAGACCGGCGCCGACATGCTGCTGTGGGACGGCGCGTGCATCGTTCACGAAGAATTCAAGTCGCGCCAGCTGGCCGACATGAAGGCGCTTTACCCGGACGCAGCCATTCTGGTTCACCCTGAATCGCCCGAAGCGGTGATCGACCTGGCCGACGCGGTAGGTTCGACCAGCCAGTTGATCAAGGCCGCCCAGACCCTGCCGAACAAGACCTTCATCGTCGCCACCGACCGCGGCATCTTCTACAAGATGCAGCAGCTGTGCCCGGACAAGGAATTTGTCGAGGCGCCGACGGCCGGTAACGGTGCAGCCTGCCGCAGTTGCGCGCACTGCCCGTGGATGGCGATGAACACCCTGGAGCGTGTGCTGGATTGCCTGCGCACGGGCAGCAACGAGATTTTCGTTGACCCGGCGCTGGTGCCCAAGGCGATCAAGCCGCTGAACAGGATGCTCGATTTTACTCAGGCGGCGCGCTTGAAGTTGTCGGGTAACGCCTGATATTGCTGGGGCCGCTTTGCGGCCCATTCGCGGTCCAGATGTGCCCTAGCGGCCCATCATGTCCTTGACCATCCGCTGCTGCTCCATGATCTCGCGCTGGCGCTGATCGATCTGCGACGCCAGCGGGAAGTTGCTGCCCGCTCGGCGTTTGGCGTAATCCAGCTGCTGGATGGCCTGGTCGAAATCCCCCACCAAAGTGAAGTACTCGGCCCGTGCCCGGTGCAAGCCGATGGTATTGCCCGACAACCCCCGCACTTCGGCAACCTCGTACCACACATCCGGGTCATCCGGCCGGCTCTTGAGCAGGTCGTTCAGTACCTTTTCTGCCTCTGCCGGCTTGTTCTGCTTGACCAGCAGGTCGGCGCGCACCTGTTTCAGCGGGTAATTGCCCGGGTACAGCCCCTGCATCCGTTCGGCGCGCTGCTGTGCATCGGCCAGGCGGTTGTTGGTGATGTCCAGGTCGATCTGCGCCAGGTTGTAGGTAATGTCGTTGGGGGCCTTGGCCAGCAGCGGCTTGAGCAGCTCGCGGGCCTCGTTCAGCTGGCCACCCTTGATCTGCGCCAAGGCCAGGCCATAGCGCGCGGCGTCCAGCTTCGGGTCTTCGTCAAGCTGGGCGCGGAAGCGCTTGGCGGCAAGGCCCGGGGTGCCTTCGTAGGTGAGTGCCACGCGGGCGCGGATCAACTGGTAGCGCTGGGTGTCCTCGATGCCGCCCTTGGGCGCCTGCTCGGCGCGGTTGCGCGTGTCGGCAACCCGCGACTCGGTCACCGGGTGAGTCAGCAGAAATTCTGGCGGCTTGGCATCGTAGCGGTACTGGCGCGCCAGGCGCTCGAACATGCTGGGCATGTTGCGCGGGTCGTAACCGGCCTTTTCCAGGTTCTGGATGCCGATGCGGTCGGCTTCCTGTTCATTTTGCCGCGAGAAGCGCCGCTGCTCCTGAATGGCGGCGGCCTGGGTGCCTGCGATCACGCCGATACCGGCATCGCCGCCGCCACCAGCGGCCAGCACGATGCCTGCCAGCAGGGCGGCCATCATCGGCAGTTGCATGCGTTGCTGGGCTTCGACGCCACGGGCGAAGTGGCGCTGCGACAAGTGCGCCAGTTCGTGAGCCAGTACCGAGGCGTATTCGCCCTCGGTCTGGGCATTGAGGAACAGCCCGCCGTTGACCCCGACGATGCCGCCAGGGGCGGCGAAGGCGTTGAGCTCGCGGCTGTCGATCAGGATGAACTCCAGGCGCCGGTCCTGCAGCTGGCTGGTTTCCGCCAGGCGATACACGCTGGTTTCGACGTAGTCCTTGAGCTGCGGGTCGTTCAACTGGTTGACCTGGCCACGCAACAGGCTCAGCCAGGCGCGGCCGAGCTGGTGCTCCTGTTGCGGCGAGACGATCGCAGAGCTGGCATCACCCAGTGATGGCAGGTCGTCAGCATGGCCGGGAAGGGCCATCAGGCAGGCCAGCGTCAACAGGGTAGGGCGCAGTAGATTCATGCACGAAGCTCGCGTCGGGTCAAAGGCCTCTACTGTAGCCCGCTCACACGTTGGCGACCAGTGGCGGTATCCTAGCGGGCCTGTTACCAAAGACGTCTGCCCCGCACGTGGAGAACCCCGATGAGCGACACCCTGACCTGCGACGCCGAACTCGACGCCAGCGGGCTGAACTGCCCGCTGCCACTGCTGAAGGCAAAGATGGAACTCAACCGCCTGGCCAGTGGCGCGGTGCTCAAGGTGATTGCTACCGATGCTGGCTCGCAGCGCGACTTCCGCACTTTTGCCAAGCTGGCCGGTCATACGCTGCTGCATGAAACGGCCGAGGCCGGCACCTACACCTACTGGCTGCGCAAGGCCTGAGTCTCAACCAAGGATCGTCAATGTTCAAAGTGCTTCGCGACTGGATGCAGCGCTATTTCTCCGATGAGGAGGCGGTGGTACTGGCGGTCCTGCTGGTTCTGGCGTTTACCGCGGTACTGACCCTGGGCGGCATGTTGGCGCCGGTGCTGGCGGGGATGGTGCTGGCGTTTCTGATGCAGGGCCTGGTCAACGCCCTGGAGCGCCTGCGGGTACCCACCCGGCTGGCGGTGGCCGTGGTGTTTGCGTTGTTCATGGGGGCACTGGCGGTCATCCTGCTGGTGCTGGTGCCGTTGCTCTGGCATCAGCTGATCACCCTGTTCAACGAGCTGCCCGGCATGCTCGGCAAATGGCAGTCGCTGTTGCTGCTGCTGCCCGAGCGCTACCCGCACCTGGTGTCGGATGAGCAGGTATTGCATGCCATCGAGTCGGTGCGCGGTGAAATCGGCAAGTTCGGCCAGTGGGCACTGACCTTCTCGTTGTCGAGCCTGCCGCTGCTGGTCAACGCCATGATCTACCTGGTGCTGGTGCCGATCCTGGTGTTCTTCTTCCTCAAGGACCGCGAGGTGATCGGGCGTTGGGTGGTGGGTTATCTACCCCGTGAGCGCACCTTGCTCAACCGCGTGGGCAACGAGATGAACCGGCAGATCGCCAACTACATTCGCGGCAAGGGCATCGAGATTCTGATTTGCGGGGTTGCCACCTACATCGCGTTCATCAGCCTGGGGCTGAACTATGCGGCCTTGCTGGCGTTGCTGGTGGGCTTGTCGGTGGTGGTGCCCTATGTGGGCGCCGTGGTGGTGACCGTGCCGGTGACGTTGATTGCATTGTTCCAGTGGGGCTGGGGCGATCAGTTCATCTACCTGATGACGGTGTACGCGATCATTCAGGCGCTGGATGGCAACGTGCTGGTGCCGTTGCTGTTTTCCGAGGCGGTGAGCCTGCACCCGGTGGCGATCATCTGCGCGGTGCTGCTGTTTGGCGGGTTGTGGGGCTTCTGGGGGATCTTCTTTGCGATCCCGCTGGCAACGCTCTTCAAGGCGGTGCTGGATGCCTGGCCGCGGCAAGAGCCGACAGTGGCGCCGCTGTTGTGATTTTTGGGGCTGCAAAGCAGCCCCGGCAATCTCAAGCCTTGTTCAACGCCTGAGCCGCCGCCAAGACGGCATCCACATGCCCGGGCACCTTCACCCCACGCCATTCCTGGCGCAGCACACCGTCCTTGTCGATCAGGAAGGTGCTGCGGTCCACGCCCATGTACTCCTTGCCATACAGCTTCTTCAGCTTGATCACGTCGAACAGCTGGCACAGGGCCTCGTCCTTGTCGCTGATCAGCTCGAACGGGAAGCCTTGCTTGGCCTTGAAGTTCTCATGCGACTTGAGGCCATCGCGCGATACGCCGAACACCACGGTATTGGCGGCGGCAAAGGCTTCATGCTGGTCACGGAAGCCCTGGCCCTGGGTGGTGCAGCCCGGGGTGCTGTCCTTGGGGTAGAAGTACACCACCACCTGGCGGCCCTTGAGCTCGGCAAGGCTGACCGCCTGGCCGCTGGTGGCCTGGGCCTGGAAATCGGCAACGGGTTGGTCGAGTGCTACGGCCATGGGGGCTTCCTTACATGGGGTTCTGTGGGCGCCAAGGCTCGATCAGCGCATCCAGGTTCAAGGCATCGGCAAAGTCCAGGAACTGGTCACGCAGCCAGCTGATCTGGGTGCCGGCCGGTAAAATCACGGTGAACTGGGCGTTGAGCATGCTGCTGCCGGTCTGTGGCGCCAGGTAGGTGTCGCAGGTCATGGCTTCGAGTTCGACACGGTGGTCGAGGAAGAACTGGCACAGCTCGTTGATGATGTCGGGGCGGTAGGCCGCGCTGACATAGGCCACGTAAGGCAGCGCCTGCGGGCGTACCTCCTGGTCGGCGCTGCGCACCACATCGAGGGTCAGGCCGTGCTTTTTGCCCAGGCCAGGCAGGGAGGCTTCAAGACGCGCCAGGGCGTCCCAGCTGCCACCGACCTGCAGCACCAGGGCGCTGGTCTCGCCATGGCGGCTCAGGCGCGAGGTGACTACCGCGCAGCGGTTCTCGACGGCAGCGCGGCTGAGGACGTTGGCCAGTTCCATGGGGTTTGGGCCCAGGGCACTGATGACAAGGAATTGTTCGCGGACGGTGGGGGTGGACATGCAGCATTCCTAAAGCGATGAGCGGTCGGT
>NZ_JANIAG010000172.1:0-12055 GCF_028682155.1 Pseudomonas sp. 39004 | reverse complement strand
TCAACTGTTCACGCGCGCTGCCGATGAAATAAGGGCACAATGCCACTATTGATCTGCCGGGTTGGAGATTACCCTTGTTTCGTCTTGATGCTGTACGCGTAAGCCACTTCCTGCCTTCGCTGTTTCTGTTGCTGGCAGGCCTTGCGGCGGCTTACGTAAGAGACCTCAGTGTCTTTTTCACGTCGCTGTTCAATGTGCTGCCTACATTGGTCCTGCTATTGGGCGGTGCCTACTGCGCCGTTTATCGCCGCCAGCGCGAGCTGTTTCTGATGGTCACGGTGTACATCGCCTACTATCTGCTCGACACCCAGACCGACTTCTACCGTGACAACGGCCACGTGCGCGCGGATGCCGCGGTGATCTTCCACCTGGTGTGCCTGCTGCTACCAGCCCTGTTCGCGCTGTATGGCGCCTGGCAGGAGCGCACCCACCTGCTGCAGGACCTGGTCGCGCGCTTCGCCGTGCTGTTTGCCGTTGCCAGTGTTGCTGTGGCCCTCGAGCAAAGCTACCCCGATACGCTGCTGACGTGGCTGGCGGAGATTCGCTGGCCGTCATTGCATGGCCAGTGGATGAGCCTGATCCAGATGGCCTACCCGTTGTTCCTCGCGGTTTTCATCCTGCTGGTGGTGCAGTACCTGCGCGAGCCCAGGCCCTTGCACGCGGCACAGGTGATTGGCCTGATCGGCTTCTTCTGGATGCTGCCGCAAACGTTCATCCTGCCCTTTACCCTGAACGTCATGTGCAGCCAGGTGATGTTGATGATCGCCGCTGCCGTCGCGCACGAGGCTTATCAGATGGCCTTTCGCGATGAGCTTACCGGCCTGCCGGGGCGCCGCGCCTTGAATGAGCGCATGCAACGGCTGGGGCGCAACTATGTGATCGCCATGACCGATGTCGACCACTTCAAGAAATTCAACGATACCCACGGCCACGATGTCGGCGACCAGGTGCTACGGCTGGTCGCCAGCCGGTTGTCCAAGGTCACCGGCGGCGGTAGGGCCTATCGCTATGGCGGCGAGGAATTTGCCTTGGTGTTCGCGGGCAAGACGGCAGAAGAGTGTGTGCCGCACGTGCAAGCCGTGCGCGAGATGATTGCCAACTACGCCATGCAACTGCGTGACCCGAACAGCCGCCCGCAGGACGATTCGGCAGGGCGACAGCGCCGCGGTGGCAGCGGCGCCGGTACGGTTTCGGTGACCATCAGCATCGGCGTTGCCGAGCGCCAGGCCGATCACCGCAACCCGGAGGCCGTGCTCAAGTCCGCCGATCAGGCGCTGTATAGCGCCAAAGAGGCGGGGCGCAATTGTGTCATGGTGCATGGGCAACAATCGCAACGTGGGGCGGTACGAATGGCGTGACCAGATTAGACCGTGCGGTCAAGTGATGACCCTATGTCTCGTAAAAGTTGTTCGGTTACACTGCCAGCAACCCAGTGTCGCGGTTCTCCGAGACCGCCCCGACCCTACTAGCGAGAGGTTGTCATGGCCGACTATAAAGCGCCCCTGCGCGACATGCGCTTCGTTCTGAATGAAGTCTTCAACGTGGCCGAGCAATGGGCACAGTTGCCCGCGCTGGCCGACGTGGTCGATGCCGAAACCGCCCTGGCCGTGCTGGAAGAAGCCGGCAAGGTCACCGCGCGGACCATCGCCCCGCTCAGCCGCGCCGCCGACGAAGAGGGCTGCCGCTGGGACAACGGTGCGGTGAGCACGCCCGCTGGCTTCATCGACGCTTACAACACTTATGCCGAAGGCGGCTGGGTGGGCGTGGGCGGTGACCCGCTGTTCGGCGGCATGGGTATGCCCAAGGTCATCTCGGCCCAGGTCGAGGAGATGGTCAACGCGTCGAGCCTGGCCTTCGGTCTGTACCCGATGCTGACCGCCGGCGCCTGCCTGTCGATCAATGCCCACGCCAGTGAAGCACTCAAGGCAGCGTACCTGCCCAACATGTACGCTGGCGTCTGGGCGGGCTCCATGTGCCTGACCGAGCCCCATGCCGGTACCGACCTCGGCATCATCCGCACCAGGGCGGAGCCCCAGGCCGATGGCAGCTACAAGGTCAGTGGCACCAAGATCTTCATCACCGGTGGCGAGCATGACCTGACCGAGAACATCATCCACCTGGTGCTGGCCAAGCTGCCGGACGCCCCGGCCGGGCCCAAAGGCATTTCGTTGTTCCTGGTGCCCAAATTCCTGGTCAACCAGGACGGCAGCCTGGGCGCGCGCAACCCCGCCACCTGTGGCTCGATCGAACACAAGATGGGTATCCAGGCATCAGCCACCTGCGTGATGAACTTCGACGAAGCGGTTGGTTACATCGTCGGTGAGCCGAACAAGGGTTTGGCGGCCATGTTCACCATGATGAACTATGAGCGCCTGGGTGTAGGCATCCAGGGCCTGGCATCGGCCGAGCGTTCCTACCAGAACGCCGTGGAATACGCCCGTGACCGCCTGCAGAGCCGCGCCCCGACCGGCCCGCAAGCCAAGGACAAGGCCGCCGACCCGATCATCGTCCACCCGGATGTACGGCGCATGCTGCTGACCATGAAGGCCTTGATCGAAGGCGGGCGCGCCTTCTCCAGCTACGTGGCGATGCAGCTCGACAGTGCCAAATACAGCGAAGACCCGACCACCCGCAAGCGCAGTGAAGAACTGGTGGCGCTGTTGACCCCGGTTGCCAAGGCCTTCCTCACCGACCTTGGCCTTGAGTGCACCGTGCATGGCCAGCAGGTATTCGGCGGGCATGGCTACATCAGGGAGTGGGGGCAGGAGCAATTGGTGCGTGATGTGCGGATTACGCAGATCTACGAAGGCACCAACGGCATCCAGGCCCTCGACCTGATGGGGCGCAAGGTGGTGGCCAGTGGGGGGGCGTACTACAAGCTGTTCTCGGACGAGATACGCCGGTTTGTCGCCGGTGCCGACAGTGAACTGGATGAGTTTGCCAAACCCTTGGGTGCTTACCTTGACCAGCTGGACGGGCTGACCGAGTGGGTGCTGGAGCAGGCCAAGGGTAACCCCAACGAGATTGGCGCCGCGTCGGTCGAGTACCTGCAGGCGTTTGGTTACGTCGCCTATGGCTACATGTGGGCGTTGATGGCGCGGGCGGCCAAGGCTGGCGAGGGGGATGAAGCCTTCTACTCCGGCAAGCTGGGGACGGCGCGGTTCTACTTTGCGCGTCTGTTGCCGCGGGTGCAGTCGTTGGTGGCCTCGGTCAAGGCGGGGAGCGAGGCGCTGTATCTGCTGGGGGCTGAGCAGTTCTGATCTGCTAATGCTGGGGGGCGAAGCGCCCCCAATCCCCAGTATGACTAGCAATGAATCCTCTTTGTAAGCTTTTTCCTACACTGCGTGGTGACTTTTCACCACTGTTCTCAGATTGGATCCACGGGTAATCTTTAACACATGGACGTTGCGCAGGAAGCGCAAAGGACAGATCAAGGAAGACGACGAAGGACTTCCTGCCAGGATGGCGGGGCGATACGGATGTCACAGGGAAACAGTCTGGGAAACCCCGCTTCGGCGGGGTTTTCTTTGTGCGCGTGTTTTGCAGCCGAGCACATCCTTTCAGCCGAGTACATCCAGCGGCGAGCCCCCCAGCTGGCGCGCGTCTGTCTCTTCTTCCAGCAAAGTACGCAGCAGCTCGACCGATGCCTGCTGGCGCTGTGCATCGCGGAACACCAGGCCAACCTTGAGCGGTACCCGCGGCTCGCTCAATGGCTTCCACAGCAGGCCTTGGTCATCCTCGGCCGCATCCTTGGCCCGGCCAGGCAGGATGGTGGCCAGCGCCGTGTGCGCCAGGCTGTCGAGAATCCCGGCCATGTTGTTCATCTCTGCCTGCACCTGCGGCCGACGCCCCTGGCTGGCCAGCTGCGCCTGCCAGATCTGGCGAATCTGAAACTCCTCGCCCAGCATCAGCATGGGTAACTCGGCGGCCTGGCGGATCGATACCTTCTTGAAATCCTTCAAGGGGTGGGTATCGGGGATGACAAGCTGCAGTTCATCTTCGTACAGCAGCAGGCCATGCAGCCCAGGTTGGCGCGGCGGCAGGTAGCTGATGCCAATGTCCAGGCTGCCATTGAGCAAGCGCCGTTCGATTTCCAGCCCCGACAGCTCGTAGATCTGCACCACAAGGTGCGGCTGTGCCTTGCGCAAGCGTTCGAGCAGCTGCGGCACCAGGCTTGGCCGCACGGTCTGCAGCACGCCGATGGCCAAGGTGCGCAGGGACTGGCCCTTGAAATTGCGCATGGCCTCATGGGCCCGTTGCAGGCCATCGAGCAACGGCAGGGCATGGTTGTACAGCGTGTGTGCGGCCAGGGTCGGCAGCAGGCGCTTGTTGCTGCGCTCGAACAGGTTCAGGTCGAGGCTGTGTTCCAGTTGGCGTATCTGTTGGGAAAGCGCTGGCTGGGACAGTGACAGACGCTCGGCGGCGCGGCCTACGTGGCCTTCTTCGTACACCGCGACGAAATAACGCAGTTGGCGGAAATCCATAAGTAACACTTATCGAAAATACTGGAAAAACGAAATGGTCGAAAACCTTCACGAAGCCTAGTCTATCGCTGTATTCCAGTGGGTTACAGCGGCCATTGAGCTGATTGTTACCCCAGATGAAAAACACTTTTGATAGGCAAGGCTAAATATCAAGTGCCGGCATTCAGACCGCACATAGCCGCCCTTTACCGTGATTGGTTGGAGCCCTGATGAACCTGTTCAACCTGCGCCGGTCGGCAGCCGCCGCTGTCGTCGAGCCCAAGTGTGCGCCGGTGACCGTGGCGGATGCGCCGCAGTTGTCCCGCGAGCGCCTGATGCCGAGCACCGAACGCGCGCCGCAGATGTTCGTGCGGGGTCAGGGTTCGTGGTTGTGGGACAGTGAAGGGCATGCCTACCTGGATTTCACCCAGGGTGGTGCGGTAAACAGCCTTGGCCACAGCCCCAGCGTGCTGGTCAAGGCACTGGGTAGCCAGGCCCAGGCACTGATCAACCCAGGTTCCGGTTACCACAGCCGCGCGCTGCTGGCACTGGTCGAGCGCCTGTGCCAGAGCACGGGCAGCGACCAGGCCTACCTGCTCAACAGCGGCGCCGAAGCCTGCGAAGGGGCGATCAAGCTTGCGCGTAAATGGGGCCAGCTGCACCGCAACGGCGCCTATCACATCATCACCGCCAGCCAGGCCTGCCATGGCCGCAGCCTGGGCGCGTTGTCGGCCTCCGACCCACTGCCGTGCAATCGTTGCGAGCCGGGCCTGCCGGGTTTCAGCAAGGTGCCGTTCAATGACCTGGCGGCGCTGCATGCAGCAGTGGATTCGCGCACCGTGGCGATCATGCTCGAACCGATCCAGGGCGAGGCAGGGGTTATTCCGGCCACGCAGGCGTACCTGAAGGGCGTCGAAACACTGTGCCGCGAGCTGGGCATCCTGTTGATCCTCGATGAGGTACAGACCGGCATCGGCCGTTGTGGCGCCCTGCTCGCCGAGCAGAGCTACGGCGTGCGGGCCGACATCATCACCCTGGGCAAGGGCCTGGGTGGTGGTGTGCCGCTGGCGGCCTTGCTGGCGCGTGGTAGTGCTTGCTGCGCCGAGCCGGGTGAGCTGGAAGGCAGCCACCATGGCAACGCGCTGGTGAGCGCTGCGGGCCTGGCAGTGCTCGATACCGTGCTGGAGGCTGGCTTCTTCGAGCATGTACAGGACAGCGGTCGCCACCTGCGCGAAGGCCTTTGCCGCTTGGCGGGGCGATATGGCCAGGGCGTGGTGCGTGGCCAAGGCCTGCTGTGGGCCTTGCAACTGCAGGAGCGCGTCGCCCAGGACTTGGTCAAGGCTGCCCTGCATGAAGGCCTGCTGCTCAATGCCCCGCAGGCCGATGTGGTGCGCTTCTCGCCCGCGCTGACCGTGAGCAAGGGCAACATCGACGAAATGCTCCTGCGCCTGGCCCGCGCCTTTGCCCGTCTGCATGCACAGCAGCAGGCCCGCCGGGAAATGCCGGCGTAACCGAATTCAACGAACCGTCTGGCGTTTCTGCGCATCGCCCTTGGCCTGTTTCATTTGGCCAGGGGCGTTTTTTTTTGCCCGGTATTGCGGGGGTGTGGAACCTCTACGAAGCGCGGCTAGTCTTTGTTGAGACCCTTCAGGAGAGACTCGCATGGACTTCATTCGTATCATCATCGCCATCCTGCTGCCGCCACTTGGGGTGTTTCTGCAGGTGGGCTTTGGCGGGGCATTCTGGCTGAATATTCTGCTGACCCTGCTGGGGTACATTCCGGGGATCGTGCATGCGGTGTATATCATCGCCAAGCGTTGAGCGCATTGGGGCCGCGTTGCGGCCCTTTTCGCGACGAAAGGCCAGATTCAGTGAGGGACCTGGCCTAACACTCGGCAATAGAACTTCCACTCCTCTTCCAGCGCATGCGCCAGGTTCCCTGCCTGGCGGAACCCGTGTCGCTCCCCCGCATAAAAGTGCCCTTCGGCTTCTATGCCATTTGCCTTCAGTGCATCGAGCATCAGGCGCGTCTGCTCCGGTACCACCACAGCATCCAGTTCACCCTGGAAGAAGATTACCGGTACCTTGATCTGCGCGGCATGCAGCAGTGGGGTGCGTGCGTGGTAGCGCTCGGCATCTTGCAGCGGGTCACCGATCAACCAGTCCAGGTAATCCCCTTCGAACTTGTGCGTGGCGCGGCTCAGGGCAATGGGGTCACTGACCCCGTAGAGGCTTGCCCCGGCTCGGAACACGTTGTGGAACGCCAGGGCGCACAGCGTGGTGTAACCGCCCGCGCTGCCACCGCGGATGAAGGCCTTGTGCGGGTCGATCAGCCCCAGCCCGGCCAGGTGCGTGACCGCAGCGCAGGCATCCTCGACATCTCGCTCGCCCCAGTGCAGGTGCAGTGCTTGGCGATAGTCCCGGCCATAGCCGGTACTGCCCCGGTAATTCAGGTCGGCGACGGCGAAGCCGCGCTGGGTCCAGTACTGGATGCGGGGGTCGAGCGCCGGGTAGCAGGCCGACGTCGGCCCACCATGGATAAACACCACCAGGGTCGCGGGCGCCTTGGCGTGCATGGCCGGGTAGAAGAAGCCATGGGCGATGCCGTTGCCACTGGTGTAGCGAATGGACTGCGGCATGCTGATGGCTTCGGCGGGCAGTACCTCGGCACCCCCTGCCAGCACGCGTACCTCGTGATTGCTGCGGTCGATGGCAATGACTGCCGCCGGGCTGACGGGGGATGCGGCGATGGCATAGAGGTGCCCGTCATCCATGGCCAGGCCGCGAAAGCGCGTGTAGGCGCTGGCGAAACGTTCTACCGGTTGCTCTGCGTTGCGCAGCCCCAACTGCCCAAAACCGCCCTCGAACCAACTGGCCACATAGCTTTGCGGCCCCAGGGCCAGCCAACTGCTGGCGCCAAGTTGCCAGGGCGCCGAGGCATGGTCGGCGGGTTCGGCGGGCAGGGCCTGCCAGTGCCCGTCGACTTCCCCCCAGGGCTGCCAGAAACCGTCGCGATCAGACAGGCAATACAAGCGGCCTTGCGCGTCGAAGCGCGGTTGTTGCAGAGACTCGTCCAGGCCTGCCACGCAATGCGCAGGCCCCCATGCGCCGCTGCTGTCGCGTTGGCGAAGTAGCAGGCGCGTGTGTGTCCAGGGTTGTGCCGGGCGGTCCCATTCGACCCACGCCAGGCGCTGCCCGTCACTGCTCACGGTGGGTGATGCATAGAAGTCGGCGCCTTCAGCCAGCACCTCGCGCGAGCCTTCGCGCAGGGCAATCAGGCGATGCTCCACGGTTTGCCCATGGTGCTCTTCGACCGCCAGCACCTGGCCGTCGTGCCAGTGCACATCGCCGTAGCGGCACTGCTGGTCGTCGGTAAGCCGCTTGGGTGCGGCGCCGTCCAGCGTCTGGGTGTAGAGCTGCTGATCTTTTTCGTTGACGAAGACCAGCCCTTCACCGCCGAGGCAAAAGCTGCCCCCGCCATATTCGTAAACCCGGCTGCGCACGCTGAAACCATCCGGCGTCAGGCACTGGGCCTGGTGCTGATGCCAGTGCCAGATTCGGCAGGCACCGTCGGCCGGGCGGAACTCGTTCCAGAACAACCCGGTGGGGCCGACCTTGAGCTCGGCGAAGTCGGTACCAGCGGCGACGGCCTGGGCTGCGCTGAATTCAGCCGCGGGCGATGACACGGGAGTTTCGATCATTGCGGAAGGTCATCTCTTCAATGGCGAGTTGGGCGGTTTCAGCCTCCTCGCGGGCCTTGAGGATGATGCCGTGATCCGCCGATTTTGCGCACACCGGGTCGGCGTTGCTGGCATCGCCGGTGAGCATGAAGGCCTGGCAACGGCAGCCGCCGAAGTCCTTTTCCTTCTCGTCGCAGGAGCGGCAGGGCTCAGGCATCCATTGGTAACCGCGAAAGCGGTTGAAACCGAACGAGTCATACCAGATGTGGTGCAGGTCGTGGTCACGCACGTTGGGGAACTGCACCGGCAGTTGGCGGGCGCCGTGGCAGGGCAGGGCGGTACCGTCCGGGGTGATGGTGAGGAACAGGTTGCCCCAGCCATTCATGCAGGCCTTGGGGCGCTCTTCGTAGTAGTCCGGGGTGACGAAGATCAGCTTGCACGGGTTGCCTTCGGCCTTGAGCTTGTCACGGTATTCATTGGTGATGCGTTCGGCCCGCTGCAGCTGTGCGCGGGTCGGCAGCAGCCCCAGGCGGTTAAGGTGCGCCCAGCCATAGAACTGGCAAGTGGCAAGCTCGACGAAGTCGGCCTCGAGCGCGATGCACAGCTCGATGATGCGGTCGATCTTGTCGATGTTGTGCCGATGGGTAACGAAGTTGAGCACCATCGGGTAGCCGTGGGCTTTTACGGCACGGGCCATCTCCAGCTTCTGCGCGAAGGCCTTCTTCGAGCCGGCCAGCAGGTTGTTGACCTGCTCGTCGCTGGCCTGGAAGCTGATCTGGATGTGGTCCAGGCCGGCGGTCTTGAACTCGGCGATGCGCGCTTCGGTGAGGCCAATGCCCGAGGTGATCAGGTTGGTGTAGTAGCCCAGCCGGCGCGCCTCGCCGATCAGCGCGGCGAGGTCCTGGCGCACCAGCGGTTCGCCACCCGAAAAGCCGATCTGCGCGGCGCCCATTTCGCGCGCCTCGGCCATCACCTTGAACCACTGCGCGGTGCTCAGCTCCTGGCCCTGAGCTGCGAAGTCCAGCGGGTTGGAGCAGTACGGGCATTGCAGCGGGCAGCGGTAGGTCAGCTCGGCCAGCAACCACAGCGGCAGGCCGACCTCGGGCGTGGCCGGCAGGTCAGGCGAGGACGATCCAGTGTTCGCCACGGGCCACCTCCATGAACTGCTCGATGTCGTCGGCCACTTCCGGGACATCCGGGAACTGCTGTGCCAGTTCGGCAATGATCGCCGCGACGTCGCGTTGGCCGTCGATCAGGCCGCCGATCAACGCTGCGCTGTCGTTGAGCTTGATCATGCCCTCGGGGTACAGCAGCACATGGCCTTTCTGGGCCGGCTCGTACTGGAAGCGGTAGCCGGGGCGCCAGTTCGGCACCTGCTTGCGATCGAAACTCATAGGGCGATCCCCTTGTGCCAGACCCGTTCCTGGGTGACCGAATGATAAGGCGGGCGGTTCAGCTCATAGGCCATGCTCATGGCATCGAGCATGCTCCAGAGGATATCCAGCTTGAACTGCAGGATCTCCAGCATACGCTCCTGGCCCGCGCGGGTGGTGTAGTGCTGCAAGGTAATCGCCAGCCCGTGCTCGACATCACGCCGGGCCTGGCCCAGGCGGGTGCGGAAGTATTCGTAGCCGGCCGGGTCGATCCAGGGGTAGTGCTGGGGCCAGCTGTCCAGGCGCGACTGGTGGATCTGCGGGGCGAACAATTCGGTCAGCGAGCTGCTGGCCGCCTCTTGCCAGCTGGCGCGGCGGGCAAAGTTGACGTAGGCGTCTACGGCAAAGCGCACGCCGGGCAGCACCAGCTCCTGTGAACGCAGTTGCTCAGGGTCCAGGCCAACGGCCTGGCCAAGGCGCAGCCAGGCTTCGATACCCCCGTCTTCGCCAGGGGCGCCATCGTGGTCGAGCAGGCGCTGGATCCACTCGCGGCGCACTTCGCGGTCCGGGCAGTTGGCCAGGATCGCGGCATCCTTCATGGGGATGTTGACCTGGTAGTAGAAGCGGTTGGCTACCCAGCCCTGGATTTGCTCGCGGGTGGCGCGGCCCTGGTACATCGCCACGTGATAGGGGTGATGAATGTGGTAGTAGGCGCCTTTGGCGCGCAGGGCCTGCTCGAACTCGGCAGGGGACATCGGCAATGGGTCGCTCATCAGGCCTCCTTACAACGCGATGCTCATGCCATCGAAGGCGACTTCAACGCCCCGACGCTGGACCTCGGCCCGTTCAGGCGAGTCTTCATCGAGAATCGGGTTGGTGTTGTTGATGTGGATAAGTACCTTGCGCTGGCGCGGGAAGCCATCGAGCACTTCGAGCATGCCGCCTGGCCCGTTCTGCGCCAGGTGGCCCATCTCGCGGCCGGTGCGGGTGCCGACGCCACGGCGCTGCATTTCATCGTCTTCCCACAAGGTGCCGTCGACCAGCAGGCAGTCGGCGCCGTGCATCATCGCCAGCAGCTTGTCGTCGACCTGGCCAAGGCCTGGGGCGTAGAACAGCTTGCCGCCGGTGCGGGTGTCTTCGACCAGCAGGCCCAGGTTGTCGCCCGGGTGGGGGTCGAAGCGGTGCGGTGAATAGGGCGGCGCGGCGCTGCGCAGGGGGAAGGGGGTGAACCGGAGGTTGGGGCAGGCGTCGATGACGAAGCTGCCTTCCAGCTCGATGCGGTTCCACTGCAGGCCGCCGTTCCAGTGGCTGAGCATGTTGAACAGCGGGAAGCCGGTGGTCAGGTCCTGGTGGACCATGTCGGTGCACCAGACCTGATGCGGGCAGCCTTCGCGCAGGCTGAGCAGGCCGGTGGTGTGGTCGATCTGGCTGTCGAGCAAGACGATGGCATTGATGCCGGTATCGCGCAGGGCGCGGGCCGGTTGCATCGGCGCAAAGGCCTGAAGCTGGGCGCGGATATCGGGCGAGGCGTTGCACAGCACCCAGTGCTCGCCGTCGTCGGACAGCGCGATGGACGACTGGGTGCGCGCCGTGGCACGCAGGCTGCCGTCGCGATAGCCCTTGCAGTTGACGCAGTTGCAGTTCCACTGGGGGAAGCCGCCGCCGGCGGCGGAACCGAGAATCTGGATGTACATGGCCACTCTCTACCGGAAAACCGTATCCGAAAAACACAAACGCCCCGGCGGGCCGAGGCGTCGAACCGTAAGCAGGGCTTAGCGGTTGGCGAAGTACATGGTGACTTCGAAGCCGATACGCAGATCAGTGTATGCAGGTTTGGTCCACATGGGATGACTCCTTCCGAACGGGTTGGGTTGGTCAGCTACTTGTTGGGTACCGCCGGGCGCCGGAGGTTCCCTTGACTGAGATTGCGCTATCTTACAAGAAAAATTTGTACTGAAAGGTTAATTATTGGAAAAGCGCCCTTGCAGTTCACGTAACAATACTGCTTTGCTCTTCACCAGGCTGGGCCTGGTGCAGCCGCATTGGCCAGGCAGAGCCAGGGGGCGCGGGGGGCAAGAAGGCTGCCTAGCAGCACGTCCAGATCGGCCTGTTGCGTCATCAGGATAGACCGGTGCAGGTGATTCAGCCTGTCGGATTGTATCGCCATGTGTGCCTGCCATGCCCATTCGGCTACCTCGGCATTGGCCATGGCGGGTTCGACGAACTGCTCGGCCAAGGCTTGCCGGGCGGTGCAGTCCAGTGTCACGCCCTGGCTTAGCAACGCATGCAGGTGAGCGAGTATTTCGGTATGGCTTGCATGGGGCGACTGAACGCCGAACAGCAGGCCATTGCAGCCTTCTATCTGACGGAAGGCGCTGAAAACGGCGTAGCCCAGTTGCAGTTCCACCCGCAGCCGTTGGTACACCGGCCCTTGCAACAGCTGGGCGAGCAGGCGGCCGCTGGCTTGCTGGTTGGCCGCCACCGGGCAGAACAGCAGCAGGGCGTTTTCGCTGCCGGCGAGCGCAGCATCAACCCAGAG
>NZ_JANIAG010000171.1:0-12137 GCF_028682155.1 Pseudomonas sp. 39004 | reverse complement strand
AATCCCGAGGCAGACTCTTGCTAGCCTCCATCCGATCTTCTGGTGAGCTATTCGCAACCCTTTTCGGGGTAACACCCAGCTCCAACTTATATGTGTTTTTCTGAAACTGGAATAACCCGTCTTTCCTTCACCGCTTTATAAGAAAAACTCGAATAAATCTCCTTCACCCCCGGCAACCGCTGCAGCACTTCCCGCGTAAATTCCCCAAACGACTCAAGGTCCCGCGCCAGTATTTCCAGCAGGAAGTCATACCGCCCCGAAATGTTATGGCACGCCACAATCTCCGGTATCTCCATCAACCGTTTTTCAAAAGCCAGCGCCATGTCCTTGGTATGCGAATCCATCATGATGCTGACAAAGGCGGTCACCCCAAACCCCAGCGACTTGGGGGAAAGAATGGCCTGATACCCGGTGATGTAACCGTTATCTTCCAACAACTTGACCCGCCGCCAACAGGGCGAGGTGGTCAGCGCCACCTGGTCGGCAAGTTCGGAAACGGTTAGGCGGGCGTTGTCCTGCAGGGCGGCAAGCAGGGCGCGGTCGGTGCGGTCGAGGCTCGAAGGCATGTTTTGCCCTCCTGATCGGATAATTGTTGTTTTTGTTCCAAAAAGTGCGCGTTTGCGTGGGCAATTTTGGAAAAATTCAGGCAGCTCGGTGGCATAAGCTTATAACAAACCACAAGAGGCTGTTGCCATGCGCGACTCCCATAACAACACCGGTTTTTCCATGTCAGGATCAGCACGCCGCGGATCCACCACGGCGGCGGTGTCTGGCCTTCGGGTGCCTGGTACAGCGCCTTGCGCTTGACCAGTGCGCGCAGGGCCAGCAGCAACAAGGCGGCGCAGGCAAAGCCGATCAGCGGCGAAAACAGCAGGGCATAGCCCACCTTGCTGGCCTGGGCCCAGTCCACTCCGCTGGTGCCGTCGCGCCCGTGCATCAGCGCATTGGCCACCCCTACGCCGATGATCGAGCCGATCAGCGTGTGCGAAGACGAGGCCGGCAGGCCCAGCCACCAGGTGCCCAGGTTCCAGATGATCGCGGCCAGAAGCAGGGCAAAGACCATGGCGAAACCGGCCGAAGAGCCGACCTGCAGAATCAGCTCTACCGGCAGCAAGGCAATGATGCCGAACGCCACCGCACCGCTGGAGAACAGCACGCCGAGGAAGTTGCACAAACCCGACCAGACCACGGCAACCGGTGCCGGCAACGAGTGGGTATAGATGACTGTGGCCACGGCGTTGGCGGTGTCGTGGAAGCCGTTGACGAATTCGAAACCCAGGGCAATCAGCAACGCCAGGCCCAGCAGCAGGAATGGCGTGACGGTGGTGATTACCGTGCCGCTGGCGCTGACGTCCTGTTTCAGGCTCCAGGCGGTATAGGCGAGGCCGGCCAGCAGCAGACCGAAGAATAGAACCACGGTGGCGCGGCCGGGCTTGTGAGACAGCTGCGGGCGCGCATCGCGTTGGGCCAGGTGCGGCTCGCTGGCCAGGGACGGGGTTGCCATGGGGGCTCCGATTGGCGTCGGGCGAAGGTGCCGAAGGCTGTGAGCATAGAAACAATTCGTTACTGGCCCGTGACCTCGGTCAATGAATTATCTAGGCTCAAGACAGACGGCAATGGCCGGAGAAGCCCATGATCCGCTGCAAACGTGTCTACGAAGCGCTCGCCGACGAAGATGGCCAGCGTGTGCTGGTCGACCGCCTGTGGCCGCGCAACAAGCGCAAGGATGACCTGCATGGCCAATGGCTGCGCGAGGTGGCGCCTTCGGAGGGTTTGCGCAAGGCATTTCACCAGGGCGAGGTGGATTTTGCCGGTTTCACCCAACGCTACCGGCAGGAGCTGACCGCACACCCCGAGTACTGGTACCCGCTGCTGGGCCTGGCCGCCAAGGGCACGCTGACCTTGCTCTATGCCGCCAAGGATACCGAGCACAACAACGCCCAGGTACTCGCCCAATGGCTGGAAGATGAGTTGGAGCGCCATGGCCCGGGCAGTTCGCCCGTGTGCTATGCCACGTGAGCGGTGCACAATAACGGCATGAAGCTCATACCCGCCACCGATGCCCACCGCAGTTTCGCCCGCGACCTCACGCGCCGGGCCATGCTGCCGTACTACCGCGAATTCGACCTGCTGTGGATCGAAGAAGCCTTTGACCAGGCCTGGGCCTGGCGCGAGCAGTGGCTGGTGATGGAGGGTGAACAGGTGCTGGGCTACTGCAGCCTCAGCCAGGACCGCCAGGCATTGTTCATTCGAGAGCTGCACCTGCTGCCTGAGCACCGCGGGCGCGGCATCGGCGGCCGGGTGCTGGAGGCCCTCGCCGGCTGGGCGAAACAGCGGCGTTTGCCACTGCTGCGCTTGATGGTGTTTCGCAGCAACCCGGTTCGGTTGTTGTATCAACGCAGGGGCTTTGCGGAGGTGGGCGAGGATGAATGCTTCGTGCGCATGCAGCGCGTCATCGACTGATAGCGCAGTGATGGCTTGTCGCGGCAGGTGACCATGGGCATAGTGGAGTCTGAAATTTACCGCTGCTTACAGGACGGTGGGCGGCGTTGGATGATGTTCAAGGACAAAGGAGAAACGTGAGATGAATGGATTCGGTCCGCGACTGCGCGAAGAGCGCGAACGGCTGGGCATGACCCAACGGGTGTTTGGTGACATCGGTGGGGTAGAGCCCAATGCCCAAGGTAAGTACGAGAGCGGTGAGCGCACGCCCCGCGCCGATTACCTCGCAGCACTGGCCGCCCAGGGCATGGACGCGCTCTATGTGCTCAGCGGTGTGCGCACCCCGGCACCGCTGGGCAACCTGACCCAGGATGAGGCCGACTTGCTGGGCGCTTTTCGGCAACTGCCGGTCGACGATCAAGCCGCGCTCTGGCACTTGCTGGGGCGTTTGTCCGGTGAGGTTAAAAGCCGTGAAACAGTGAGGCCTTTCACACTTGGCCGTCAGGCGTATCTGACAGAAGTTTTGCGTTAGGCCCGCCATGAAAAATTTTGTTAAGGTGGCGGGATCCAATCGCCCTGCAGACGAGGTGTGTGCTTGATTAGGGTCTTAGTGGTCGATGATCACGATCTGGTACGAACCGGTATTACCCGCATGCTGGCCGACATCGACGGCCTGCAAGTGGTGGGTGAGGGGGATTCGGGGGAGTCGGCGCTCAAGCTGGCGCGGGAACTCAAACCCGACGTCGTCCTGATGGATGTGAAAATGCCCGGCATCGGCGGCCTGGAGGCCACCCGCAAACTGTTGCGCAGCCATCCCGACATCAAAGTGGTCGCGGTCACCGTGTGCGAGGAAGACCCGTTCCCCACGCGCCTGCTGCAAGCCGGTGCTGCCGGTTACCTGACCAAGGGCGCCGGGCTCGACGAAATGGTCCAGGCCATCCGCCTGGCCTTTGCCGGCCAGCGCTACATCAGCCCGCAGATCGCCCAGCAACTGGCACTCAAGTCGTTCCAGCCACAAGGCTCGCCGTTCGATGCGTTGTCAGAGCGCGAAATCCAGATCGCCTTGATGATCGTCGGCTGCCAGAAAGTGCAGATCATCTCCGACAAGTTGTGTCTCTCGCCCAAGACCGTCAATACTTACCGTTATCGGATCTTTGAAAAACTCTCGGTCACCAGCGACGTCGAACTGACCTTGCTGGCCGTTCGCCACGGTATGGTTGACGCAAGCCTGTAAACCTCATGTCCCAAGCTTTTGATGCCAGCGCGTTCCTGGCGACCTGCAGCGGTCGCCCGGGCGTTTATCGTATGTTCGACGCCGAGGCGCGGCTGCTCTACGTGGGCAAGGCCAAAAACCTCAAGAAGCGCCTGGCCAGCTATTTCCGCAAAACCGGCCTGGCGCCCAAGACCGCTGCGCTGGTGGGCCGCATTGCCCAGGTCGAGACCACCATCACCGCCAACGAGACCGAGGCGCTGCTGCTGGAGCAGAACCTGATCAAGGAATGGCGGCCGCCGTACAACATCCTGCTGCGCGACGATAAATCCTACCCCTACGTGTTTTTGTCTGACGGCGACTTCCCGCGCCTGGGCATCCATCGCGGTGCGAAAAAGGCCAAGGGCCGATACTTCGGCCCCTACCCCAGCGCCGGTGCCATTCGCGAAAGCCTCAGCCTGTTGCAAAAGGCCTTTTCGGTGCGTCAGTGCGAAGACAGTTACTACGCCAACCGCACCCGGCCCTGCCTGCAGTACCAGATCAAGCGCTGCAAAGGGCCGTGCGTCGGCCTGGTCGACAAAGACGAGTACGCCGACGATATTCGCCACTCGGTGATGTTCCTCGAAGGCCGCAGCCAGCAGTTGGGCAACGAGCTCAATGCCGAGATGGAAAAGGCCGCCATGGCCCTCAATTTCGAGAAGGCCGCCGAGCTGCGCGACCAGATCGCCCTGTTGCGCCGCGTGCAGGACCAGCAGTACATCGAGGGCGGTACCGGTGACGTCGACGTGATCGCCGCCTTCGTCAACCCCGGTGGCGCCTGCGTGCACCTGATCAGCGTGCGCGGCGGGCGAGTGCTGGGCAGCAAGAACTTCTTCCCCCAGGTGGGCATCGAGGAGGAGGTGGCCGAGGTCATGGCCGCGTTCCTGTCCCAGTACTACGTGGGCAATGCCGAACGCGAACTGCCCGGCGAACTCATCGTCAACGTGGTGCACGAAGACTTCGAAGCCATCCGTGAAGCCCTGCAAACCCTGCGCGGCCGCGAGCTGACCATCACCCACCGGGTGCGCGGCACCCGGGCCCGCTGGCAGCAGTTGGCAGTGACCAACGCCGAGCAGGCCCTCAACGCCCGCCTGGCCAACCGCCAGCACATGGCCGCACGCTTCGAGGCCCTGGCCCAGGTGCTTGGCCTGGACGAAGTACCGCAGCGCCTGGAGTGCTACGACATCAGCCACTCCAGCGGCGAGGCCACCGTGGCCAGTTGCGTGGTGTTCGGCCCGGAAGGCCCGATCAAGTCCGATTACCGCCGCTTCAACATCGAAGGCGTGACCGCCGGCGACGACTATGCGGCCATGCACCAGGCCCTGACCCGCCGCTATGGGCGCATCAAGGACGGCGAAGGCAAGCTGCCCGACGTGTTGCTGGTGGACGGCGGCAAGGGCCAGCTGAACATGGCCCGCGACGTCATGCAGGAGCTGGCCTTCACTGACCTGACCCTGCTGGGCGTTGCCAAGGGCGTGACCCGCAAGGCCGGTTTCGAGACCCTGTACCTCAACGACGTGCACCACGAGTTCACCCTCAAGGGCGACTCACCGGCCCTGCACCTGATCCAGCAGATCCGCGACGAAGCCCACCGTTTCGCCATCACCGGCCACCGCGCCCGGCGCGGCAAAGCCCGTCGCGTGTCCAGCCTGGAAGACGTGGCCGGGGTCGGCCCCAAGCGCCGTCGCGACCTGCTGAAACACTTCGGCGGCCTGCAAGAGCTCAACCGCGCTAGTGTCGATGAAATCGCCAAAGCCCCCGGCATCAGTAAAAAGCTTGCCGAGTCGATTTATGCCAGCCTGCATAGCGAGTAGAATGCCTGGCTCAACCCGCAGCCAGTCGTACCGATGAATATTCCAAACCTGCTCACCGTTCTACGCGTCCTGCTCATCCCGATCTTCATCCTGCTGTTCTATGTGCCCTATCACTGGAGCTACATGGCCGCCAGCAGCGTGTTCGCCGTCGCCGCCGCCACTGATTGGCTGGACGGCTACCTGGCGCGCCGCCTGCAGCAGAGCACACCGTTCGGTGCCTTCCTGGACCCGGTGGCCGACAAGCTGATGGTCGCCGTGGCCCTGGTGTTGCTGGTGCAGGTGCACGCGAACTTCTGGCTGACCTTGCCCGCTGCGGTGATCATCGGCCGCGAGATCGTGGTGTCGGCGCTGCGCGAGTGGATGGCCGAACTGGGGGCGAGGGCGCATGTGGCAGTGTCCAACCTTGGCAAGTGGAAAACTGCGGCGCAAATGCTTGCGCTGGTGATCCTGCTGGCCAACCCGCCGGGTGTGACCTTCTGGGTCATTCTGGGTTACGGGCTGCTGCTGGTGGCAGCGGGCTTGACCCTGTGGTCGATGGCGCATTATCTGCTGGCCGCCTGGCCACACCTGCGCGAAGGCTCGGAGCAGAAATAAAAACTTTTTTGAATCAAGGGGTTGACGCCGTTTTAGATATTGCTAGAATGGCACCCATCACGACGCGGGAATAGCTCAGTTGGTAGAGCACGACCTTGCCAAGGTCGGGGTCGCGAGTTCGAGTCTCGTTTCCCGCTCCAAATTCGATCCTCAGTGCGTCGCTGGGATCACAAAGAAGAGGCCTTAGGGCCTCTTTTTTTGTGCCTGGAATTTGGTGTGTGCCAAACTTTGGTATTCGCGCTGTACCTGTAGGTGCTGGCGCGTCGAAGCGCCGAACCGCTGTGATCGGCTGCAAAGTTGCCGTGTCGGTCTCGAATGTGAGGTGCTTCATTCTCGCGAAGCGTCGCTCGCCGCAGGTGAGATGGATATCCGTCCTCGGTGTCACTTGTTCAGCAGTTCCTTGAGCAAAGGGCTGTGGGAATTGATTGTTCTCTCTAGGTGAGTGACTGCCGGCGTTTTTCAAGGTAGTTGTCGCGTCAACCGTCTAACTATGCCGCTCTCTTCTCGACCTGTAGCTCTCGATCCGGGTTCAACAGCATGGTGCCGATCGGCTCCCAGTTACGCGTTCGACCCGACCACCGTTCTGGCTTTTTCCCTTTGGCTCGTTCGTACAGCTCATGTCGCCGGGCCAAGACCTGATGGTCCAGCCCTCGATGCCGCTCAGCCGGTGTGACGAACCGGATACGGCTATGCCGGTGCTCGTTGTTGTACCAACGCATGAAGTCCCTCACCCATGCTCGTGCGGCGTCCAGACTGGCAAAACCATTCTGCGGCCATTGCGGGCAGTATTTCAGCGTTCTAAACAGCGACTCCGAGTAGGGATTGTCGTTGCTGACCCGCGGTCGGTCTCGCGAGGGCGTGATCCCCAGTTCGTACATCTTGCTCAACAGCGTCACCGATTTCATCGGCGCTCCGTTGTCCGAGTGCAGTACCAGCGGTTCGCGTAAACATTGCTCACCGATCACGCTGCGTTGCAGCAGCGCGGCGGCTTTCACGCCGCTTTCCACGTCGTAGACCTCCCAGCCCACGGCCTTGCGACTGTAGATATCCTCGATCAGATAGAGGTAGTAATACTTGCCGCGTATCGGCGACGGTAGATACGTGATGTCCCATGACCACACCTGATTCGGCCCTTTTTCCGCATGTGTCGTCGGCGCCGCCTGCCGCCTGGGGCGCTGACTGCGACCTCGATGATGCTGTTGACCCGTCATGCGCAAGACGCGATAAAACGTCGCCTCCGACGCCAGATAACGCCCTTGATCGGCCAGGCGCGGTACGATCTGGCTGGGTGGCAAGTGAGCATAATCAGCGCTGTTGCACAGCGTCACAATCACCTGTCGCTCGACCTCACTCAGCGCATTACGCGGCGCTGGTCGCGCGATAGTCGTTCGCCCATCGGCCTGAACCATCTCGGGGCCAGTCCAGCGTTGTAGGCTCTGTACGAAATCCCGAGAAACCCAATCGACGCCCCTAGGACGCTGAGATTTTGTAGAGTCCCCCGCCATCGACGGAAAGGAATTCTGTGATGGCAAAGCGTTACGAACTCTCGGACGAGGCCTGGGGAGTAGTCTCCGATCTCTTCATGGAAACCCATGGCCGAGGAAGGCCGCGACTGAGCGACCGCCTGATGCTCGACGGCGTGCTCTGGGTGCTGTGCTCGGGTGCAGCGTGGCGAGATATGCCGGAGCGCTTTGGCCCATGGTCAACGGTGTATCAACGGTTTCGGGGCTGGCGGAATCAGGGAACGTTCGATCAGATGCTCAACGCCTGCACCTGAGATTGAATGAGCAAGGCTTGATCGATTTGCAAACCTGGATGATCGACTCAACCGCAGTACGTGCAACCCGAGCCTCATCTGGCGCCGGGAAAAAAGGGGGCCTGACGAGCCTGCCGATCACGCTCTAGGCCGCAGTCGCGGCGGCCTGACAACCAAAATCCACATGCTCTGCGACGGCAACGGGACACCGTTGCGCTTCCTACTCTCTGGCGGTCAAGCCAGTGACATCAGTTACGGCCAGCCGCTGCTGGACGAAGTCAGCATTCCGTCAACCCAACGTGGCCGCCCGCGCAAACGCTGTAAATGGCTGCTTGCTGACAAGGGCTACGACGCCGAAGCGCTACGCCGCTACTGCGACAAATATCGAATGCAACCCGTCATCCCTCTGCGCTCGATGAAGCGCAAGCCTAAGCCCGGTTTACCCAGACTCTTTGATCGGCCCAAGTACCGTCAGCGCAACATCATCGAGCGCATGTTTGGCTGGCTGAAAGAGAACCGCCGGATCGTAACGCGCTTCGACAAACTCGCGAAAAGCTACGCCGCCATGGTCTCGCTGGCTTGTTCCATGCGGTGTTTGCGACATCTCTTTTCGTACAGAGCCTAGGCGACCGACGGGGTCGTAGGTGAAACTGGCTTCGCTGTTGTTCTCGTTGCGCAGGCGCACGAGTTGGCCAAGCTTGTCCCAGTGGTAGGTGAGGGTGGTGTCGTTGGGGTTGTGGCGCTGATGGATCAGCCCGGCTTCGTTATAGTCCCAGCGCGTACGGCGGTGCAGAGCGTCGGTGAAGCTGAGCAGCCGGCCTTCAGCATCATATTCGAAGCGATCTCGGGTCTGGTCCGGATGGGCGACGCTGGTGAGGTGCCCTGCGTCGTAGTGATACTCGGTTACCTCATCGGCAGCGTTGATAAGCTTGGTGACTTGGCCGAGCGCGTCGTACTTCCATTGAGTCGTTTTGCCAGAGCAGTCAGTGTAGCTAGCCAACTGGCCGTCCTGGTTGTACGTGAGTTTTTTCTCCCCACCGTTGGCGTCGATGATGGCAATGGGCAGATTGTGGCTGTTGTAGGTGTACTGGGTCTTGTTCTCCAGTGGGTCTGTGGTTTCGATGATGTTGCCGCGCTGGTCGTAGGCATATCGCCATAAACCCCCCTCGGCATCCCGTGTTTTAAAACGTTGGTCGAGGTCATCGTAGGCGTGGTGGACCGAGGTGCCATCTGGACGAGTGTGCTGCAGCAGGTTACTGCGCTCATCGTAGGCATAGTGGTCGACGCTGCCGTCGCGGTGTACATGTTGGACCACGTTCATGGCATCGTCGCGGAAGAACCATTCCTCGTTGCCGTCGGGGTGGACGATGCGATAGGTGTAGCCCTGAATGTTGTAGTAGTGCTTGGTTTCGTTGCCCAGGGCGTCCATGACGTAGGTAAGGCGGATGTGCTTGTCCCACTCCAGGCGCACCTCATAGCTGCCATCGTCTGCCCATTCGTGGATGGCTTTGGCATCCGGTCCTTCGCCCAGCCATTCCAAGTTCATCGCCCGGCTTCCGTTTGAAGCCCATCGTCGGGTCACCTTCCAACGGTACACGAGCACTGACGTAACGGCGTACAGACTGATCAGGCCGTGGTCGGAGGCCGGGAGCGGCGGCAACAGACATACTGCTGGGATGTCTGTTGTTCGCCTGCTCCACTTGCCGAGTTGGCTTAGCTATGGACGCTGCCGTGTGAGGCGCTGGCAATCAAGCTTGCCCCGCATGCGGTCTTCATGCCATCGAGCGCGACGGGTACTCCGTTAACGCGGTAGGTATCACTGCCCTCGACGATGGGAAACTCGCCTTTGCATAGAGGGCAGAAAACCATGTTGCCTTTGCCGGCCATAGGTTTGCCGTTGAGGTTGGTGTGGGGGATGGAGTCAAGGACTCTTCCGCCGTGGTCGGTCGTATCGTCTAGTCGAACTATTTTCTTCATTTAATGGATGCTTCGCTTGGGTAATTTAAGTGCGTGCAGATTTTTGTAAAAATCCCAGTGAATTATTTTCGAGCGTTTTTCGTTAATGTATATCGTGTTCACGTAATCTAGTTCTTGTGCAAACCCCTGCCATTCTTCCAGGGTTGTCCTGATTGCTGGGAAAGCATCATCTATATTGATGATAATTATGGTTTCCCCGTGATCAAGCTCTATAGCTGACGCTGCGGCCAGAATCTCAGCAGTCAAACTATCTCTTTGTACGGAGTGTATTTGGATTTTGCTGGGGATGCTCTCCCAGTGGATGCTCGACGCTCCCGTCGGGAGTACTTTTCCGATTTCTTTCAAAAGTTCATCTTGCCTTTCGAAAAGATGAGTGTTGATGTAGGTGAGGCACTCTGGTGTGAAGGTCATCGGTTAAATCTCCTAATTATTCGTCCAACTGTTCTTTGCGTTGCTTCAAAGCAGATGGTTCTTTCGTTCTTTCTGTTGAAGGTGTTTATGTGTGCCTTGTGCCTGTTGTCATACTCTACCCGGAAGCCCCGGTGTTCAGTTGCGGCACGCCTTCCATTGAATGGCTCCGGTATGAATTTGGCTGGGTTAGGGACGGAGTTTTTTGCGGAGATTTGAGAGTGCTTTAGTGCGCTGTTCATTGCTTGGTTGTAGTCGTCATGCAATTCGTCACATTGACGCTCTTTCCTGATTCTTTCTCTTTCAGCTTCGTTTTGCTTGTCCCTAGTTGGGCATGGGGTTGCAGTTTTCGTCAGTCCGTACGGATCTATCCAGTGTGTTGGATTTGGCGCATACTGATAAATATTTAGTCCGCCATCAAATCCTACTGGATCCTTAGAGATGAATCTTGTTGCCCGAGGGTCATAGTAGCGATGGTGGTTGTAGTGTAGCGCTGTTTCTACGTCGGAGTGTTGCCCTTGAAATCGAAGTGGGTTTCGAGGGTCGGTTGTAGCCGTGTTTTCACTGTAATCTTCACGCGGAAAGCCCCATGCGGTGTGCCGGCTGCTCCAAGCAGTTTTGCCAATATTGTCAGTTAGCTCTGTGGGAGTGCCAAGATGATCGCAATGGTACCAGCCAACGGTGCAGAAAGGTTTTGGAATAAGATGGAGTCTCCACATCGAGTCCTGATCAATATATGGGGATTGGTGAAGCGGTTGATGTGGCATCTCCTCAATATGACTCATCACACCTTGTGCTACAGGAATGAAGGTCCCCGGCTCAAACAAATAGTGTGTGGTCTGCCCTTTGCCATTTCGGCCTCGTTGCTCAAATGCCAGCGTATCGCCGTCCCATATAAACAGTGTTAGATCGCAGCCTAGCTTTTCATTGAGAGCGCGCCTGGCATTCTCGTTCCAGACCGGACCAGCTTGTACTCGGTTGCGGTACTTTCGAGCGCGAGTCCTTATAGACACGGCGGCCTAAAGCGTCATAGCCAAACTCGACAACCAGTCGGTCATCCTCGTAGCGCCGCAGTCGGTCGAACAGGTCCCAGGTAAACTTGCCTGTACTGCCGTTCTCGATCCGCTCCAGCAGATTGCCGCGCTCGTCATAGCGATACTGGGTACCGCAGTAGCTGCGTAGCACGTTGTCCATCACCTTGCGCGGCGAGTGTGGATTAGGTCCTGGCGGTGCCTCAGGATCCAGCAGGTTACCCGCCGGGTCGAAGGCGAACGTCTCCTTCTCGTAGTTTTGGCTAGCTTCGATCAAACGGCCAACCAGGTCATAGCGGTAACGCAGGTCGCCACGATTCAAGTCGTTGATGTGACACAGCTGTCCTGCTTCGTCGTAACGGTAGTTGCGCGCTGCAATGCGTTTGGACTCCCCCTGGCGCGCCAAGGTCTGCTCCAGCAATTGGCCGTTCGGACTCCAGGTTTGGCGCTGGATCAGGCCGTTGCCCTGCACGCGACCAATCTCTCGATGTAGATCATCACGCTCGTAGCTGATCAACTCCTTGTCATCGAGCTTGAGCGCCAGAAGATGCCCGCTGCCGTAGGTAAGCCAGCTGACCCGGTGCCCATCGGGGCGGGTGGTGGCGATACGTAGGTTGAGAGCATCGTATTCGTGGGTGAACACGGCAACCTGTGGCTTTGTAAGGTAATCAAGCCATTGGTGCTCGCGCGTATTGTTGCCTGCTGCATCGTAGAACCACTGCAGCCTGCAGGCGCCGTTGTTGGCAGCAAGCAGGTTGCCATTTCCGTCATAGGCAAAGGTCTCAACCCCCCACGTGTTACTGCCCTCGACGATGGAGAACTCGCCTTTCCATAGCGGGCAGAAAACCAAGTTTCCTTTGCAGGGG
>NZ_JANIAG010000170.1:0-12193 GCF_028682155.1 Pseudomonas sp. 39004 | reverse complement strand
ACATAAGCGCCGCCTGCCTTGAGGATAGCCAGCAGGCCAACCACCATCGACAGCCCCCGTTCGACGCAGATCGCCACCCGATCATCAGGCTTCACGCCCAACGCGATCAGGTGGTGCGCCAGGCGGTTGGCCTGTTCATTCAACTCGCGGTAGCTGAGCGAACCTTCTTCAGCCCGCACTGCAACCGCATCCGGTGTGCGCACGACCTGCGCTTCAATCAGCCCATGCAGGGTCTGCTCAAGGTCGTAAGCCACCGCAGTATCGTTGAAGCCAACCAACACCCGCTGGCGTTCCTCTGGCTCCAGCACCGGCAAGCGCTGCAATGCCAACTCCGGCGTCTGTTCCAGGGCCTCGACCATCGCCTCCAGCACCTGGTGCATCTGCCCGCAAATACGTGCCGCGCCCACTTGCGCCGGGGTCATGGCAACCAGGCGGAAGCCTTCACCCAAGTCATCCACGTTCAGGCTCAGCGGGTAGTTGGTACGCTCCTGGCCTTCCAACACCTCGATGCCTTGCCATGCCTGACGCTGCTCTGCGCTGGTTTCAGCACCATGGCGGTAGTTGAGCATGGCGCTGAACAGTGGCAACGGCGCAGCCACACCGCTGCAACGCTGGGCCAACGCCAAGGACGCGTGCTCGTGGGCCAGCAGTGCGCTGAGGCACTGGTGCACGGCCTGCGCGCCCTCGCGCAGGCTCACCTCGTTCAGGTCGACGCGCAGCGGCAGGGTATTGATGAACATGCCCAGCGCCCGCTCGGCGCCTTCGCCGCCTTGCAGGCGACCAAGCAGCACGGTGCCGAACACCACGCGGTCCTTGCCACTGGCAGCCGCCAGCAGGCGTGCCCATGCCAGGTGGAACAGGCTGGCGACACTGATGCCAAGCTGCCGCGCCTGGCGCCGCAGCCCTGCGGCCAGCTCGGCCGACAGCGCCAGCTTGGCCTCGTGCATGTCGCGGCCATCGCCTTGCACATCGCTGAGGCCGAATGGCAAGGTCGGCTCATCGATATCGGCAAGTTGTTCGCGGAAGAACCGCTCATGCGCGGCCTGGCTGATGCCCAGGCGCGCCTGGGCGACATAGTTGCGATACGGCACCGGGGTGGCCACCGGCGGCGTGCCGTGCAGGAAGCCGATCAGCTCTTCGCCAACCACTTCCAGGGCCGTGTGGTCGAGGACGATGTGGTGGAACTGCAAGGTGGCTTCGATCTGCTCGGTGCCAGGCACTTGACGATGCAGCAGACGGATCAGCGGCGCCTGGCTCAGGTCCAGGCCGCTCGCGCCTGCTTCGAGGTGCAAAAGCTGCAGCGGCGCATGCCGCCAGACCACCTGCACGGCTTGCGGCAGGCCCTCCCAGAGCACGGCGGTACGCAGCACATCATGGCGGGCGATGACCTGGTCCAGCGCGCTGGCGAAGGCTTGCAAGCGCTCCAGGCTGGCAAAGCGCAGCCGTGAATACAGCACGTAAGGATCGTGCTCGGCGCTCAGGTGATGGTAGAGAATGCCTTCCTGCAGGGGCGCCAGGGGGTAGATGTCCTGCACATTGGCGGCACCGCCCGGCACGCTCGCAACGATGCGGTCGAGCGCCGCTTGGTCGAGTTCGATCAGGCTGAGCAGGTCTGGGGTGATACGCGGGCAGTCGGCAGGAATACGATTTGCAGGCACCACGACTTGCTGATTACGCCCCAGTGTCGCGGCCAAGGCCGCAACCGTTGGCTGGCCGAACAGGGTGCGCACATCGACCTGCAGGCCCTCCAGCCGCAGCCGTGCGGTCAGGCTGACCGCCAGCAGCGAATGGCCTCCGAGTTCGAAGAAGTTGTCGTGCCGGCCTACCTGCTGCACGCCGAGCAGCTCGGCCCACAATCGAGCCAGCAGGGTTTCGGTATCACCGAGCGGGGCCTCGTACAGGCGCTCATGCAATGCACCGTCCGGGGCAGGCAGCGCGTTGCGGTCGAGTTTGCCATTCGGCGTCAAAGGCAGCTGGGCGAGGTGGATGTACTGCGCCGGCAACATGTATTCCGGCAGATGCATCAGCAACCCTTCGCGCAGGCTGTCTGCTGCCTGCGGCTCACCGGTGAGGTAGGCCACCAGGCGCGCGCCACTGACCGGGGCGTCGAAGGCCAGCACCACTGCCTCGCGCACGCCGGGAATACGCACCAGGCAGGCTTCGATCTCACCCGGTTCGATGCGCAGGCCGCGAATCTTCACCTGGTGATCGTTGCGGCCAAGGAAGATTAGGTTACCGTCCTGGCACTGGCGCACCAGGTCACCACTGCGGTACAGGCGCTCGTGGTCGACGAAGGGGCTGGCGATGAAACGCTCGGCCTGCTGCGCTGGCAAGCCCAGGTAACCACGTGCCACGCCGGCGCCACCGATGTGCAGGTGGCCGACCACGCCCCAGGGCACCGGTTGGTCGTAGGGGTCGAGTACATACAGGCGGGTATTGTCGATGGCGGTGCCAATCGGCAATGCCCCTTGCGGCAGCTCGGCGCCCGGTTCCAGCGTCCAGGCGCTGCAATCGACGGTGGTCTCGGTCGGCCCATAAACGTTATGCAGGCGCACACCCGGCAGGCGCTGACGCACCTGGGCGGCCAGGGCTTCGGTCAACTCGCCGCCACCGCAGACGATATCGCTGAGGCGGGTGCAGCGGCTGCTGGCGGGGGTTTCGAGGAACTGCTGCAGCAACGCCGGCACGAATTGCACCACGCTGACCTGCTGCGCCTCGATCAGTTGCGCGAGGTACTGCGGGTCGCGCTGGCCGTCCGGGCGTGCCAGCACCAGGCGCAGGCCGCTGCACAGTGGCCAGAACAGCTCCCACACCGAGGCATCGAAGCTGACCGGGGTTTTGTGCAGCACCGCGCCGTCCCCCGCTGGCTGGCAAAGCCGCTGGCTCCAGTGCACCAGGTTGACCACGTTGCGGTGCTCGACCATGACCCCTTTGGGCAGGCCCGTGGAGCCAGAGGTGTAGATCACATAAGCCAGATGCCGCGCGTTCAGCGCAGGCACGCGTGGGTTGCTGATCGGTTGGGCGTGCCAGCACGGCTGGTCGAGGTCGACCAGGGGCGCTTGGGTGCCGTGCGCGGCCTCGCGGGTCGCGCTGTGCACCAGCACCGCCAGCGGCGCACTGTCCACCAGCATGTGGCGGATGCGTTCGGCCGGGTAACCCGGGTCGACCGGCACATAGGCACCGCCCGCCTTGAGGATGGCCAGCAAGCCGACCACCATCGACAAACCACGCTCGACGCAGATCGCCACACGGTCATCGGGTTTTACCCCCAGGCCGATCAGGTGATGGGCCAGGCGATTGGCCTGCTCGTCGAGCTGGCGATAGCTCAGTTCGCCCTCCTCGGCGGCCAGGGCAATGGCATTCGGCGTGCGCCTCACCTGCGCCTCGAACAGCGCGTGCAACGGTTGCTCCGCAGCGTCGGTCTGCTGCGTGGCGTTGGCCAGCAGTTGCTGGCGTTCATTCGGTGTCAGTACTGGCAGCTGCTGCACTGGCGTGTGGGGCGCATGCTCAAGGGCATCCAGCAAGCCGACCAGCACCTGCAACAGTTGCTCGCAGACGCGCTGCGCGCCTACCTGGGCGCTAACCTGCGCGGTCAGGCGCAGGCCGTCGCCCAGGTCGTCGACGTTGACACTCAACGGGTAGTTGCCGTGCCCGCCGCTGGGCAGGGCCTCGATGCCTTCCAGGGCTTCGCGCTGCGCTTGCTGTTCGGGCTGGCTGGCGCCGTGGCGGTAGTTGAGCATGGCACTGAACAAAGGTGTCGGCGCAGCCACACCGCTGCAGCGCTGGGCCAGGGCCAGCGAGGCATGCTCGTTCACCAGCAGCGCACTCAGGCGCTGGTGGGCCAGGCGCACACCGGCTTGCACACCCAGCCCCTGCAGGTCCAAGCGCAGCGGCAGGGTATTGATGAACATGCCCAGGCCGCGGTCGGCCCCCGCACCGCCTTGCAGGCGGCCGAGCAGCACGGTGCCGAATACCACGCGGTCCTGGCCACTGGTGGCGGCCACCAGCCGCGCCCAGGCCAGGTGCAGCACGCTGGCGGCGCTTACGCCCAGCTGCTGCGCCTGGCGGCGCAGGCGCCGGTATTGCTCGCTGTGCAACTGCACGGTGGCCAGTTCGAAGGCACTGGCCTGGCCCTGCAGATCGAGCAGGCCATAGGGCAAGGTCGGCGCGTCGATGTCGGCCAGTTCGGCGCGGAAGAACGCCTCGTGTTCGGCCTCGCTGATGGCCAGGCGGGCCTGGGCCACATAGTTGCGGTAGGGCACGGCCGGCTGGCTGGGCTGTTGCCCGCGCAGGTGATCGCGGATCTCCGCAAGCACCACTTTCATGGCCGTATGGTCAAGGGCGATATGGTGGAATTGCAGGGTGGCCTCAATGCGTTCGGCGCCCGGCTGCGGGTTCGCCAGCAGGCGCATCAATGGGGCCTGGCTGAGGTCAATTCGGCCGGCCTGTTCGGCGCACTCAACCAGCACCGACCCTGGCACGCTGCGCCAGACCACCTGGGCTGGCTGCGCCAGGCCGTCCCACAGCACGGCGGTGCGCAGGATATCGTGGCGGGCGATGACCTGGTCCAGGGCAGCGGCGAACGCTTGCAGGCGGGCCTGGCTGTCGAATGCCACGCGCCACTGCAGCAGGTACGGGTCTTGGTCGGCGGCGCTCAGGTGATGGTAGAGAATGCCTTCTTGCAGCGGTGCCAGCGGGTAGATGTCCTGCACGTTGGCAGCGCCACCGGGCACCGTGGCGACGATGCGCTCGATGGCGGCGGCATCCAGGGCCAGCAACGGCAGCATGGCCGGGGTGATGTGGGTGCAGCCCTCTGCAATGCAGTAGTCCGGCACGCTTACCTGGCGACCATTGCCCAGTGCGGCCGCCAGTGCGGCCACGGTCGGTTGGCCGAACAGCACCCGCACGTCGGTCGGCAGGCCCTGTTGGCGCAGGCGTTCGATCAGGGTCACCGCCAGCAACGAGTGGCCGCCCAGTTCGAAGAAATTGTCATGCCGCCCTACCCGCTCCACGCCCAGCACCTCGGCCCAGACGCTGGCCATGGCCGCTTCGGTCTCGCCGACGGGCGCCTCGTAACCCCGGCTGACCCAATCGGCGGTATCCGGTTCGGGCAGGGCGCGGCGGTCCAGCTTGCCGTGGCTGGTCAGCGGCCACTCCTCCACACGGATAAACGCTTGCGGCAGCATGTGCCCCGGCAAGCTGGCCTGCAGCGCTTGACGCACAGCGTCGATCATCACCGGTGCGGACTCGGTGAACCAGGCCAGCAAGCGCTCGCCCCGCACCAGCACCACGGCATCGGCAATACCCGCCTGCGTGGCCAGGGCGGCTTCGATTTCACCCAACTCCACGCGCATGCCGCGAATCTTCACCTGGTCGTCGTTGCGGCCGAGGTAATCGAGGGTGCCATCGGCGTTCCAGCGCACCAGGTCGCCGCTGCGGTACATGCGCGCGCCAGGCTTGCGGCTGAACGGGTCGGCGAAAAAGCGCTGCTCGGTCAGTTCAGGGCGATTGAAGTACCCCCGCGCCACCTGCGCACCGCCGATGTACAGCTCGCCCACAACGCCCACCGGCACCGCTTGGCGATGCGCGTCGAGCACGTAGACGCGGGTATTGGCGATGGGCTTGCCGATGTGCAACGCAGCGCCGGGCAGCACCTGCCCAGAGGTGGCGACCACCGTGGTCTCGGTCGGCCCGTAGTTGTTGACAAGGGCAAAGCCTGGGTCGCGGTCGAACTGGCGCAGGCGGTCGCCACCGATCAGCAAGGTGCGCAAGGTCGGGTGCTGGCGTTCGCGGCGCAGCGCCTGTTCGGCCACGGGCGTGGGCAGGAAGCTGACGGTCAGCGGCTGTTCGAGCCACCAGTCAAGCAGCGCTTCGACATGTTCATTGCCGATGTGCGCAGGTGGCAGGTGCAGCGTGGCACCGGCACACAATGCCGGCCAGACCTCCCAGGCCATGGCGTCGAAACCGAAGCCCGCGACGCTTGAAGTACGTGCACCGGCCTCCAGCGCAAAGGCCTGGCAGTGCCAGTGCACCAGGTTGGCCAGGGTATGGTGCTCGACCATCACCCCTTTGGGCTGGCCGGTGGAGCCAGAGGTGTAGACCAGGTAGGCCAACTGGTGGGCATCCAGCCCGGGCACGTGCGGGTTGCTGTCGAGGGCGCCATCGCTGGCGGCCTGGTCGAGGTTCAGGCGCGGTATGCCAGCAGGCAAGCCGTCGATGGCCGCTTCGCTCAACACCAGGGCGGGCGCGCTGTCGGCCAACAGGTAGGCGATGCGTTCGGCGGGATAGCTTGGGTCCACGGGTACATAGGCGGCCCCGGCCTTGAGCACGGCCAGCAGGCCAATCACCCGCTCGGCGCTACGGCCCAGGCACAACGCCACCCGGTCACCGCAGCGCACGCCGCGTGCGATCAACTGGTGCGCCAGGCGGTTGGCCCGAAGGTTGAGGTCACCATAGCTGAGCGCCATGCCCGGCTGGCTGACTGCCGTGGCATCGGGGGTCGCCGCTGCCCGGGCTTCCACCAGGGCATGCACCGTCTGCCCTTGCGGGTAGTGCTGCGCGGTGGCATTGAAGCTGCCCAGCAGTTGCTGGCGAGCTTCATCGCTCAAGATCGATATGCTGTCGACCGGCGCCTCCTGCCCCTGCTCCAGTGCTTGCAGCAGCTGGGTGACGGCATTGGCCATCCACGTGGCAACCCGCGCCGCACCAATGCCCTCGACGGCCAGCACACTGAACGTGAAGCCATCACCCAGGTCGTTGACACTGAGGGTCAGCGGGTAGTTGCTGCGCTCCTCGCCCCCGAGCAGGCGCACGCCCTCCCAGATGCCCTCGCCGTCACGCGCTGCAGCGTCGGCGCTGTGCCGATAGTTGAGCAAGGCGCTGAACAGCGGCGCAGAAGCCGCCACGCCACTGCAGCGCTGGGCCAGGGCCAACGGCGCGTGCTCATGGCCGAGCAAGGCCGACAGGCTACGGTGGGTGGCGCGCACGGCGGCACGCACGGCCAGCGTGGTGTCCACCCGCAGCGGCAGGGTGTTGATGAACATGCCCAGCGCCCGGTCGGCGCCCTCACCCCCTTGCAGGCGGCCCATCAGCACGGTACCGA
Source organism: Pseudomonas sp. 39004 (assembly GCF_028682155.1). Classification (NCBI taxonomy): domain Bacteria; kingdom Pseudomonadati; phylum Pseudomonadota; class Gammaproteobacteria; order Pseudomonadales; family Pseudomonadaceae; genus Pseudomonas; species Pseudomonas sp. 39004. Next base: position 5,091 of record NZ_JANIAG010000170.1, on the reverse strand, counting down.
AGACCACGTCATGGCGGTTGGCAAGCACCCCCAGCACCCGCGCCCAGGCCAGGTGCATCAGGCTCGCGGCGCTGACACCCAGTTGCCGGGCCTGGGCGCGCAAACCGAGGGCCACCTCGCCATCCAGCGCCTGGAAGGCCGTTTCGATACCTCGGCCATCGCCCTGCACGTCGGCGAAGCCCAGCGGCAAGGTCGGCTCATCGACATCGGCGAGCATCTCGCGGAAGAACGCCTCGTGGCCGGCCTGATCACCCAGGCGGGCCTGGGCCACATAGTTGCGGTACGGCACCGCGGCCGGCAGCGTGTGCCCCTGGCCAAACAGCAATGCGCGCATTTCGCGGGCGACCACGTCCATGGCCGTGTGGTCGAGGGTGAGGTGGTGGAACAGCAGAATCGCCACCACTTGGTGGTTGGCGGGGTCCAGGCTGTAGTACAGGCGGGTCAGCGGCGCCTGGGTCAGGTCCAGCCGGTGGTGCCGTGCATCGAAACGCGCATGCAACTGCTCGATCCGCAGCCTGCCATCGTCATCGGCCAGGTCATCGATTTCACTGACCACCAGCTCGGCCTTGCGCCAGACCACCTGCAGCGGCTGCGCCAGCCTTTGCCAGAGCACTGCGGTGCGCAGGATGTCATGGCGGTCGATAACCTGCTGCAGGGCACCGGCCCAGGCCAGCAGGCGCTCGACACTGTCGAAGGCCAGGCGGGTCTGCAGCAGGTAGGGGTCGCCCTGCTCGGCGCTCAGGTGATGGTAGAGAATGCCCTCCTGCAGGGGTGCCAGCGGGTAGATTTCCTGCACGTTGGCAGCGCCACCCGGCACGCTGGCGACGATGTCGTCGAGGGTCGCCTGCTCCAGGGTGACCAGGCTCAGCATCTGCGGGGTAATCCGTTCAGCGTGCAGCGGCACCCGGTTGGCGGGCACCGTCACTTCGCGGCCGATAGCCGCTGCGCTGGCCAGCGCGGCCAGGGTCGGCTGGGCGAACAGCACCCGCACATCGATGAGCAGGCCAGCCTTGCGCAGGCGCTCGACCAGTGTCACCGCCAGCAGCGAGTGGCCGCCCAGTTCGAAGAAGTTGTCGTGCCGCCCTACCCGTTCCACGCCCAGCACGTCGGCCCAGATGGCCGCCATCGTGGCTTCGGTCTCACCTTCAGGCGCCTCGAATGCCTGGCCGAACAACTGCGAGGTAGCCGGGTCGGGCAGTGCGCGGCGGTCCAGCTTGCCGTGACTGGTCAGCGGCAGCTCAGCCAGGCGCAGCAACGCCAGCGGTACCATGTGCGCCGGCAAGCGGGCCTGCAGGGCCTGGCGCAAAGTTTCGATATCTACCGGGGCGGTCTCGGTGAACCAGGCCAGCAGACGCTCGCCCCGTACCAGCACCACGGCCGCGTCGATGCCGGGCTGCGCTGCGAGGGTGGCTTCGATTTCGCCCAGCTCCACCCGCACGCCGCGAATCTTCACCTGGTCGTCGTTGCGGCCGAGGTAGTCGAGGGTACCGTCGGCATTCCAGCGCACCCGGTCACCGCTGCGGTACATCCGTGCGTTGGGCTGCGCGCTGAACGGGTCGACGAGAAACGCCTGCTCGGTCAACGCTGGGCGGTTGAAGTAGCCACGCGCCACTTGCGCCCCGCCGATGAACAACTCACCGGTGACGCCGACCGGCACCGGTTGCAGGCCTTCGTCCAGCACATAGACGCGGGTATTGGCGATCGGCCGGCCGATGTGCAGAGGCCCGCCAGGCACCACCTGCCCGGAGGTGGCGACCACGGTGGTTTCGGTCGGCCCGTAGTTGTTGACCAAGGCAAACCCTGGGTCACGGTCGAACTGGCGCAGGCGGTCGCCGCCTACCAGCAAGGTGCGCAGGGTCGGGTGCTGACGTTCGCGACGCAGGGCCTGCTCGGCCACCGGTGTAGGCAGGAAACTGACCGTCAACGGCTGCGCCAGCCACCAGTCGAGCAGTTCATCGACATGCTCGTTGGCGATGTGCGCAGGTGGCAGGTGCAACGTGGCCCCGGCGCACAGGGCGGGCCAGACTTCCCAGGCCATGGCGTCGAAGCCGAAACCGGCCACGCTGGATGCGTGTGCAGTGGCGTCCAGCGCGAAGGCCTGGCAGTGCCAGTGCACCAGGTTGGCGAGGGTGTGATGCTCGATCATCACACCCTTCGGCTGGCCGGTGGAGCCGGAGGTGTAGACCAGATACGCCAGGTGCTGCGCGTGCAACTCAGGCAACTGAGGGTTGCTGTCGTGCGCAGCGATGCTTTGTGCAAGATCCAGGTCGAGGCGCGGAACCCCGGCCGGCAACCCGGTAATAGCCGTCTCGCTCACCACCAGTGCCGGTTCGCTGTCGGCCAGCAGGTAGGCAATGCGCTCTGCCGGGTAGGCGGGGTCTACCGGTACATAGGCCGCGCCCGCCTTGAGCACGCCCAGCAACGCGACCACGCGCCCGCTGTTGCGCGGCAGGCACAGGGCAACACGGTCGCCCACCTTGACGCCACGCGCGATCAGCTGATGCGCAAGCTGGTTGGCGTGGCGGTTGAGTGCGTCGTAACTCAACGCCTGGTCACCCTGCAGCAGCGCCAACGCAGCCGGTGCGCTGGCCGCGCGGGCTTCGACCATGGCGTGGACGGTCTGCCCCTGCGGGTACGCCTGAGCCGTGTGGTTGAACTGTTGCAGCAACTGTTCGCGCTCTGCCAGGGGCAGTGCCTGCAGCCCTTGCATAGGTGCAGTGGGCGCATGTTCCAACGCCTCGACCAGGCTGGCCAGGACCTGCTCGAACTGCGCGCAAAGGCGTGCCGCGCCCCACTCGGGCAGGCTCTGCACGGTCAGGCGCAGATCGTCGCCCAAATCATCGACACTGACGGTCAGCGGGTAATCGGTACGTTCCTCGGCGCCGACGATATCGATGCCGTCGGCCACCGGGATGATGTCGGCAGCATCGCCCGCATCGCTGTGGCGGTAATTGAGCAGGGTGTTGAACAGCGGCGCCGGTGCCGCCACGCCGCTGCAGCGCTGGGCCAGGGCCAGGGACGCCTGTTCGTGGCCGAGCAAGGCGCTGAGCCGCCGGTGGGTGGCCAGCAGCGCATCACGCACGCCGGTTGCGCCAAGGTCGATACGCAGCGGCAGGCTGTTGATGAACATGCCCAGCGCCTGCTCGCTGCCGTCGCCGGTAGTCATGCGGCCCAGCAGCACACTGCCGAACACCACCTGCTGACGCGCCGAAAGCTGCCCCACCAGCCGGCCGAAACCCAGGTGCAGCACGCTCGCCGGGCTTACCCCGAGTTGCCGGGCCTGGCTGCGCAGGCGCTGGCTGAGCGCCGGGGCCAAGGTCAGGCGTGCCTGCTCCAGCAGCGCATCGCCTTTGGCTTGCAGGCCGAAGGCCAGAGTCGGCTCATCGATGTCACCCAGCATCTCGCGGAAGAACCCTTCATGGGCCTGCTCATCCAGTGCCTGGCGGGCGGCGGCCAGCACGTTGCGAAACGGCATGGGCGCGGCCAAGTGGTCGGCCTGGCCGGCAAGGTGCGCCTGGATTTCCCGGCGCACGATATCCAGCGCGGTATGGTCCATGACCACATGGTGGAACATCAGCAGTGCCACCCACGCCTCACCTTCGCCCTGCGCGTGCATCAGCTGCATCAGCGGCGCCTGGCGCAGGTCGAGGCGGTACTCGCGCGGGTCGAAGCGCGCACACAACTCGGCCAGCGCCGCGCTACCGGCAACCGGGACGGCTTCGCGGACCAGCGTCGCCTCCTGCCAGACCACTTGCACCGGTTGGTCAAGGTACTCCCAGTGCAGCGCGGTACGCAGGATGTCATGGCGCTGGATCACCCACTGCAGTGCCTCGGCGAAGGCTTCGAGGTGGGCTTTGCTGGCAAAGCGCAGTTGCACCTGCGACAGGTACGGGTCGCCGTCGCTGGCGGACAGGTGGTGGTACAGCATGCCCTGCTGCAGCGGCGCCAGCGGGTAGATGTCCTGAACATTGGCGGCGCCGCCGGGCACGCTGGCGACGATGCGGTCGATGGCCTGTTGCTCCAGGGCCACCAGCGGCAACATATCGGGGGTGATGCGAAAGGCCGGGCTCAGCCAGTCGTCATCGCGTTCGGCGAGCATCTCCAGCAACGCCGGCTTGTGCCGCGACAACGCCTCCCACAAGCTATCGTCCAAGGTGTCGTCATCGCCGAGGACGATCAGGTCCTGGTCTTCACGCTGGAGTCGGATTGCACGGGTGGAAAGAGCAGCCATCAGTTCGCTGAAGTGCATCGGTAAGCATCCTGCTTTGCCTGGAAATAGGGATCGTGGACACGCTAAAGGATCGTGACCGGTCGGTCTGACATGGGAAGCGGGGACAATTGCGGATAGCACCGGGGCCGCTATGCGGCCCCGGTGATTTCAGATGCGCCTGCGTTTGCCCAGGCTGGGAATGGTGGTCTGCGGTATCACTACCTCGACCTGTTCGAGGCGGGTGCTGGCCGCAAGCCCCGCCAGCGTCGGCTGGCTGAACAAGGTGCGGGCATCCACATGCAGGCCGGCCTGACGCATGCGTGCCACCAAGCCGACGGCCAGCAGTGAATGGCCACCCAGCTCGAAGAAGTTGTCATCTCGGCCGACTTGCTCGATCTTCAGCACATCGGTCCAGATCTCGGCCAGCGCGGTTTCCAGCTCGCCGCGCGGGGCCTGGTAGGCGCGGCTGATCACCGACTCTGCACCCGGCGCCGGCAGGGCCTGGCGGTCGACCTTGCCGTTGTTGCTCAAAGGCAACTGGGCCAGGGCAACGAACGCCTGCGGCACCATGTACTCCGGCATGCGCGCCAACAGGTGACTGCGCAGTACTTCAAGCGCCGGCGCGCTGCTGCCCTCGCGGCAGGTGAAGTAGGCCACCAGGCGCTCTTCGCGCATCAGCACCACGGCCTGGCCGATTGCCGGGTGCGCGGTCAACGACGCTTCGATCTCGCCAAGCTCCACCCGCAAACCGCGCAGCTTGACCTGGAAGTCGTTGCGGCCGACGAAGTCCAGTTCGCCGTCCAGGCGGTAGCGCACCAGGTCGCCGGTGCGATACAGCCGGTCGCCCTCTCCTTGATCTTGCGCGTCAAGGTATTGCGCCC